>JASHRI010000064.1 GCA_030037435.1 Candidatus Acidiferrales bacterium
GGCGCGTCCGTTGAGGAGCGTCTCGACGCCGGCAGAAACGCCAAACTAATGATCCACGAGCCGACCACCAACGCGGCGAAAAACAGCCAATTCTGCTTGGCCACTAACGACAAATAAATCGGTGGCGTGATGAAATTGATGAATGCCATTCCCTGGCCCACCAGGCCCATCGTCGCTCCTCCTTGCATCGGGTCGCGTGTCACACGCGGCAGTAGCGCCATCAGCACGGCAACTGCCGCGCCCGTCATCGGCTGCCAAATCAGAAGCATGGTCACCGCAAACGGGAATCCCACCCACGGCGCGTAAAGCAGCAGACCGGAAACGATTCCGGCCACTGTAATCACGATATAGATGGAAAGAGCTTTTGTGCCCCGCGCGAGCAGCGCGCCGGCCACAATGCCTGCCAGAATCATCGGTATGTTCGAGAAAGCCAGGATGCTGGAAGAGAGCGCGACGGAAGCGTGGTGGACGCGCGCGAAATAGAGAGGAACTACCGTGGTCGTGCCGAGGCCCGCGCTCACCAGCAGAGCGTTCGATATGGTCAACTTCCACGGACCGGGTTCGCGGTAAATTTGCAGGAGATCCGAGAATTTGATCCTCTTTGCTCTTGCTGATTCTGCGCCGACCTCGCGCTTAACGCTTGGCAGCAAGCCGCCGAGCAACGCCGCGACAGCAACGAGCGCGCCATGGAGAATGAAGGTCCAGCGCCACGCGCTAGTGCCCGCGAAAGGCACGGCCAACAGGAGGCCGAGCCCGACGCCGGCCGGCGTGTACGTGGACCAAAGCGTCATAGCCTGCACCTGACGCTTCCCGGTTGTGGTGGCCATGATTAGCGCAGGGGCGGCTACCACAATGCCGATGAACTCGATGCCTTCGACCAATCGCGCCGCGTCGAGCACAAACATCGACGGGGCGAAATACTCCGCCACATTGCAGAGCACGAGCAGAATGCTCGTCCAGACGATCGCTCGCCGCGGGCCAATCCGATCGATAATTGCTCCACCGATTGTGGCTGCAAAGAGCGAGCTGACCGCAATAATGGAGATGGCGAAGCCAACGCCCGCGGGAGTGGTGTGAAACGTTCGCTCCAGGTCGCCTTCGATGGGAACGATCTTGCTAATCGACGCCGCGCACAGGATCGAGTAGAGGTAGACCAGCCAAATCGAGCCCCAACTGCCCGGCTTCATTGCTTCCCCCTGTCCGCGGCCTGAGGAATCGAGTCACCCGCGTGGCGAGGCATTGCTCGACGACCGTGTGTCGCGACGGATGAGGGAGCGCCCCGAGCTTTGCGGCATGAGTTCGTGGTCACGAGTGGGCCGAGCATAGCATGAAAACTTCGGCGCCAGAGGCGCACGCAGCGGAAGCACCGCGCAATATAGGAAGCGCTTGACAGATGTGTCGTACGCTGTATGATTATGCAAGAGGGTGCATATTCAGGCGGCTCACTGACATGGCGGTTCAAAAACGATTTCGGCAAGGGCAGATTTTGAAGCTCCTGACGGGACAAGCCGTCGCAAGCCAGGATGAGCTGCGGCGTCAGCTCGGCCACCTGGGCATGCGCGTCACTCAGGCTACGCTCTCGCGCGATTTGCGCGAGCTGCGCTTGGTGAAAACGTCGGAGGGTTATCGCCCTCTGCCCGGCGTCGCCACGAAGGATCCTTCGCCGCTGCCTGCTTTGGCGCGGGCGTTGCGTGATTTTCTGCTCGATATGCGGCCGGCTCAGAACATGCTGGTGCTGAAGACGCCGCCGAGCGGCGCGCAGCCTCTGGCTGCTGCGGTGGACGCGGAGCACTGGAAAGAAGTGGCGGGCACGCTTGCAGGCGACGACACGGTGCTGGTGATCTGTTCCTCGCGCGGCGCGTGCAATTCCGTTCGTAAGCGAGTGGAGGAAATGCTCCGATGAACGACCCGACGCGGGTCGCCGTCGTCGGGGTAACGGGCTACGCGGGATACGAACTGGCCCGGCTCCTTCTGCGGCACCCACACATCAAGAATCCGACCTTCTATCTTCGGGAGACGCACGCGAACGTTCGCTGCCTGACCGAACTGTTTCCCCAGTTGCGCGGATGGGGCGATGCGCCGTGCCGTCCGCTTTCGGTCGAGGCGGTGGCCACAAGCGGCGCGGACGCCGTGTTCCTATCGACTCCGCACGAGGCATCGCGCGAACTCGCTCCCGAGTTGCTCGCGGCGAATCCGAAACTGCGGATCGTGGACCTGAGCGGCGCATTCCGGTTTCGCAAGCCTGAGACCTTCGCTCAGTGGTACAAACTGCCGCCGCCAGACGAAAAAATCCTGTCCGAAGCGGTCTACGGACTTCCGGAACTCTATGCGGCTGAGCTTCCGAAAGCGCGGGTGGTTGGAAATCCGGGGTGCTATCCAACGTCAGTGATTTTGGGCCTGCGCCCTCTGGTGGATAAGGGCTGGATCGACACGGAGCGCGGGATCGTTTGCGACTGCAAGTCCGGTGTCACCGGCGCGGGCAAAGAGCCTAAGCGCGACACGCACTTTGTGGAAGTGAACGAAAATTTCCGGGCCTACAACCTTTTCAGCCATCGGCACACTCCCGAAGTGACCGAACACCTGGGCCTAGCGCCCAAGGATTTTGTTTTCTCCACGCACCTGCTGCCAGTGGATCGTGGAATCCTTTCGACGCTTTACGCCTGGCTCCGCCCGGCGCGAAAAAAGGATGAAATCGAGACTTTCTTTCGCGAATTTTATGCGGGGCGTCCGATGGTGCGCGTGCTGCCGGCGGGAACGCTGCCCGAGTTGGCGCACGTGACGCACACGAATTTCTGCGATATCGGCTTTGCGCTCGATTCTTCAGGCGAGCGTCTGATCGTGGTTTCCTGCCTCGACAATCTGGGCAAAGGCGCGGCGGGCCAAGCGGTGCAAAATCTCAACGGAATGTTCGGCTATCCGGAAACGGCGGGATTGCTATGAGAATGGTCGTCAAAATCGCAGGGGCGCTGCTCGATAGCGACGAGCACGTGCAAGGTCTCGCTCGACAGATCGCCGATTTGGCCCGATCCGGCCACGAGTTGCTGGTGATTCATGGCGGCGGAAAAATTTTCACGGCCACGCTGGCCCGCATGGGAATCAGCAGCCGGTTTGTGGGAGGGCTGCGCGTGACCGATCGCGAGACGCGCGACGCCGCCATCATGGTCTTTGCCGGCCTGCTCAACAAAAAACTTGCCGGAGCCATTTCGCTCGCGGGGCAGCCGGCGGTGGGCATCAGCGCCACAGACGCGGCGTGCTTTCTGGCCGAGCCGATGCAGGTGGAGGGCCACGAGGGCGGCTTGGGCTTCGTCGGCTACTTGACCGAGGTCAACATCGACTTCCTGCGCTCACTCTGGCGCGAAGGCATCGTTCCCGTCGCGTCATGCATGGGTTTGGGCGCGGACGGCGAGCTTTACAACATCAATGCGGACCACATGGCCGCCGCCGCTGCGGAATTCATCCGCGCCGATCGGTTGATTTTCCTCACGGATGTGGCCGGCGTGCTGGATGGGGACAAAGTGCTGCGCGCGCTGCGCGGCACGGACATCGAAGACCTGATCCGGCACAACAAAGTGTCGGGCGGCATGATTTTGAAGCTTGAAGCCGCCAAACGCGCGCTTTCTGCCGGCGTTGCGGAAGTGCGCATCGTCGGCGGCTTACAGCCCCGCGCGCTGCTGGCCGCGGCGGGCGCTGGACGCTGCCCGGGAACGCGTGTGCTGCCGGTGATTCGCGCGGCGGCCCGAGCAGGACACGCTGCGGCGCATGGAGCGGCGCAATAGCAATGGCTAAGAAAAAGATATCGGCCGCGAAAATCTGCGCGGAAGAATCGCGGTATCTGATGAGCACGTATCGGCGGCCGCCGATCGTGTTCACGCACGGCCGGGGATGCCGGCTCCACGATTCGCAGGGGCGCGAGTATCTCGATTTTCTCGGCGGTATCGCCGTGAACGCGCTGGGGCACGCTCATCCGCGCATCGTGCGGGTGATCCGCCGCGAAGCGGGACGGGCAACGCACGTTTCGAATCTGTTCCACAATCCCTATCAAGCGCCACTGGCGCGCAAGCTGGCGGCGTGGTCGGGTCTCGACCGCGTCTTTTTCACCAACAGCGGTTCGGAGTCCGTGGAAGGCGCGCTGAAACTCGCTCGCGCCTACGCGCATGCCAAGGCCACACCCGGCGTGGCGCCCAAGACGCGCATACTCGCGCTCGAAAATTCGTTTCATGGCCGCACGATGGGCGCGCTTTCGGTGACGCACACGCCGAAATATCGCGAGCCGTTTGCGCCGCTAATTCCTGGCGTTGAATTCGTGCGTGTTAACGACGTGGCCGATCTGGACGCGAAATTCGACTCGACGGTCTGTGCCGTGATCATCGAGCCGATTCAGGGCGAGGGCGGCATCTACCCGATCAGCGAAGAATTCTGGCAACGCGCGCGCGACCTGACCATCGAGCATGGCGCTGCGCTCATCGCAGATGAAATTCAAGCCGGCCTCGGACGCACCGGCCGTCGCTTCGCCTACCAGAGATTTACCGCGCGGCCGGACATCGTCACCGTGGCGAAGCCGCTGGCGAGCGGACTTCCGCTGGGCGCATTCATCGCAAGCAATGAGTTCGCCTCGGTGTTCAGCCCTGGAATGCACGGCTCGACGTTCGGCGGCGGTCCGCTGGTTTGCGCCACAGCCCTTGAATTTCTCTCGATCATCGAAGACGACGATCTGCTTGCCAACGTCCAAGCGCGCGGCGCCGAATTGCGCGCTGGACTCGAGAAAGCCGCGGCGCGCTTCGAATTTATCCGCGAAGTCCGGGGCGAGGGATTGATCGTAGGCGTCGATCTCGCGGTGGAAGGTGCGCCATTCGTCAAGGAAGCGCTGCGGCGCGGCCTGCTGATCAATTGCACGCACGACCACATCCTGCGCCTGCTGCCGCCGTTCATTATTCGGCAGCGAGACGTGGCCGAATTTCTGCACAAATTCGAGTCCGCGCTCGCCCGCGGCGCGAAATTGGCAAAACAGTCCGGCGCGGGCACATCTGCAAAGGCATCCCATTCGCAGCCGATGGCTCTGGCTGCCGCGAGGTAAACATGAGCGCCACCAGCGCACCCGTCGAAACGAAACACGACCTTCTCACGGGTACGGAGTGGAACCCGGCCCAACTGCGCGAATTTTTCCGCCTTGCAGCGGAAATAAAGGCGCATCCCGATCGCTATTGCACGGTGCTGGCCGGCCGCGTGCTGACGCTGATCTTCGAAAAGCCGTCGCTGCGCACTCGGATGACTTTCGAGGTCGGCATCGCGAACCTCGGCGGCACTGCGATCTTTCTCGACCACACGTCGACGCGCCTCGGCGAGCGCGAGCCGATCCGCGACATCGCCCGGAATCTTGAGCGCTGGGTGCAGGGGATCGTCGCGCGCGTGTTCAAGCAAAAAGCGCTCGAAGAGCTGGCGCGCAACGCGAACATTCCGGTGATCAACGCTCTCTCGGATCGCTTTCACCCCTGCCAGGCGCTCGCGGACTTTTTCACGCTGCAAGAACGCTTCGGCGCGTTGAGCGGACTGAAGCTCGCCTACGTCGGCGACGGCAACAACATGTGCCACTCGCTTCTCACCATCGGCGCGCGCGTGGGGGCGGATGTGCGCGTTGCGACACCCGAGGGCTATGAGCCAGAGGAAAAAATCGTGGCCGCAGCCTCGCGCGTGGCCCGGGAAACCGGCGGCAAAATCGAGATCCTTCGTTCACCGGAAGAAGCCGTTGCCGGAGTGCAGGCGGTTTACACGGACGTCTGGGCCAGCATGGGGCAGGAGGCCGAGGCCGCCGAGCGCGAACGGGCCTTCGCCGATTATCAAGTGGACGAAGCGCTTTTCTCGCAGGCCGCGCGCGATGCCGTTTTCTTGCATTGCCTGCCGGCGCACCGCGGACTCGAAGTTACCGGCGGCGTGATCGACTCGCCGCGCTCGATCATCTACGATCAAGCGGAAAACCGCCTGCACGTCCAAAAAGCGGTTCTGCACACTCTGCTCACGTAAGGAGATCCCGTTGCCCAAGAAAGTTGTGCTCGCGTATTCCGGAGGGCTCGATACCTCCATCATCATTCCCTGGCTGAAGGAGCACTACGGCGGTTGCGAAGTGATCGCCATGATCGGCGACCTGGGCCAGCGCGAAGATCTGGAAGCGGCGCGCAAAAAGGCTCTGGCTACGGGCGCGAGCGCCGCACACGTGGAGGATTTGCGTGAGGAATTCGTCACCGGTTACATCTGGCCCACGCTGCGCGCCGGGGCCGTCTACGAACACAAATATCTGCTGGGCACTTCTTTCGCGCGTCCGCTGCTGGCAAAGCGGCAGGTGGAGCTGGCAAAAAAAGTGGGAGCGGACGCTCTGGCCCACGGCTGCACCGGCAAAGGCAACGACCAGGTCCGTTTTGAGCTGGCCGCGAAAGCGCTTGCTCCCGAATTGAAAATCATCGCGCCATGGCGCGAGTGGAGCATCAGTTCGCGAGAAGAGGCCATCGCTTACGCTCGATCGCACAACGTGCCCGTCGAGCAAACCACGAAAAACATTTATAGCCGAGACCGCAATATCTGGCATTTGAGCCACGAGGGTGGTGTTCTGGAAGATCCCGCCAATGCGCCCGAGGAATCGATGTGGCAATGGATTGTCTCGCCGGCGCAGGCGCCCGATCGTCCCACCGTGGTTGAGATTGGCTTCGAGCAAGGTATTCCGGTGTCCGTTGACGGCAAAAAGCTCTCGCCTCTTGCGCTGATCGACAGATTGAATGAGGTCGCAGCGGCCAATGGCGTGGGACGCATGGACATCGTCGAAAATCGATTGGTGGGAATGAAGTCGCGCGGCGCTTACGAGACGCCCGGCGGCACGCTGCTGGTGGCCGCGCATCGCGAACTCGAATCGCTGTGCGTCGACCGCGAGACGGCGCATTATCAGCAGATTCTCTCGCTGCGCTATGCCGAGATGGTTTACTACGGCATGTGGTTCACACCACTGCGCGAGGCTCTCGACGCATTCTTTTCCAGCTCGCAGAGCCGCGTCACGGGCTCCGTCGGACTATCACTCTTCAAGGGCAATGTGAGCGCCACGTCGCGGCGCTCACCTTTCTCTCTCTATCGCACCAATCTCGCCAGCTTCAGCATGGCGGGCTACAACCCGAAGGACGCGGAAGGCTTCATCAACCTGCTCGCCCTTCCCATCACAATTCCGCTCGAGGCCGCAGCGCATGAGCGCGCCTGAAGGACAGAAGATGTGGGGAGGGCGCTTCGAGCGCGCTCCCGACGCTTCCTTCTACGAATTCGAGCGCTCCTGGCAATTCGATCGCCGGATGCTTCCGCAGGAAATGGCGCTTGATCGGGCATGGGCCCGCGCCATCGCCCTGGCCGGAATTCTGACGCACGAGGAAGGCCAGCAGCTCGTCGTTGCGCTCGATGAAATCGAGGCCCGCGCGGAACGCGACCCTGCATGGCTCGACGCCTCAAAGGCCGAGGATGTTCATCACTTTGCGGAGACCGCGCTGATCGAGAAGCTCGGCTCGCTCGGCGCCAAGCTCCACACCGGCCGAAGTCGCAACGAAATGGTCGCGACCGAATTTCGCATGTACGTGAAGGAATCGATCAGAGAAATGCGCACGGCGGTGGCAGCGCTGCTGCGCGCGATTGCGACGCAAGCCCAGCGGCACCTCACCGTCCCGATGCCCGGCACCACGCACATGCAGCACGCCCAACCGCTGCTCGTGTCGCATTGGCTGCTGGCGCATGGCGAAGCGTTTTATCGCGACGCCGAGCGGCTGGCGGCCGCGGCAGTTTCCGCGGATGCCTGCCCGCTCGGTTCGGGCGCGCTGGCGGGTTGTGCTTTCCCGCTCGATCGCAAAGCGCTGGCGCGCGATCTGGGCTTCTCGCGCATCACTGCAAACAGTCTCGACGCTGTGAGTGACCGCGATTTTGCACTCGAGGCTCTGTTTGCTTTGGCTACGCTGGCCATGCATCTATCGCGGCTCGCCGAAGACTTGATTCTCTTCGCGTCGCCCGAATTCGCATTTCTCGAGTTGCCCGACGAGTATTCGACCGGCAGCAGCTTGATGCCGCAGAAAAAAAATCCCGATGCCTGGGAACTGATTCGTGGGAAGTCCGGGCGCATCTATGGCGCGCTTTTCGCGCTGTTCACCACTCTGAAAGGGCTGCCTTCGAGTTATCAACGCGACTTGCAGGAGGATAAAGAAGCCTTTTTCGCTGCATACGATCAATCGCTTGCCGCCGCAAAAATTGCCGCAGCAGCCCTTGCGGCCACGCATTTTCGCGAAGATCGTCTGCGCGCTGCCGCGCAGGATCCGGCGCTCGTGGCCACCGAAGTGGCGGATTATTTGGTCGCGCAAGGAATTCCATTTCGCGAGGCGCATGAAATCGTGGGAAAAGTGCTGCGCGCGGCAGATCAGGCTGGGAAATCGATTCGCGAAATGCCCATGGCGGCCCTCAAGGAATTTTCTCCCGTTTTCGGTCCTGAGTTGGGCACCGTGCTGACGCTCGAATCGGCTCTGGCGCGGCGCTCGGTGGCAGGCGGAACGGCGCCAGGAGCGGTCCGCGCAGCTCTTGAGGATTTCAAAGCGCGACTCGTGAAGATCGAAGAGCATCCATGACGGTTCGCAAGGTTTGATTCCTCGATGAGCGCTCATCTTTCTGCGTCCGACATGCCTCGCGGCTTTTCATTTTCGGCCACGCACTGCGGCCTGAAGCGTTCGCGGCTCGATCTGGGCATTCTCGTCAGCGAAACCACGGCGGCCGCGGCGGCTGTCTTCACTACCAACCGCGTCTTTGCCGCGCCGGTGGCAGCGTCTCGTGCGCACCTGAAAAAATCGCGCCA
>JASHRI010000065.1 GCA_030037435.1 Candidatus Acidiferrales bacterium
GGTCTGCGCGGTCCGGCCCGCGTACACGGGCGAGATGAAAGCCACAGCCCCAAGTAGCGTTGGAATCGCAATTTGCGCAAAACTCCGTGCCATCCTTTTTTCCCCCTCAGGAATCTCAAGTGTTGATCGAGATGTGGCGATAATTTGATACTACCATGGCGTGTTGAGCCGCCTCGGCAAGAGGTGAGGCGAGTTCCCTGGGCTGCAATTGACCCGGCGGGCCAGCCGTGGCAGCATGAGGTCTCAGCGAGTTTCTAGCAGGACAAGATTTTCGCGAGTTGAATGATGCGGATGAACAATTGGATTCGGGCGGTTCTTTTGGCGATTTTGATCGCTGGACTTGGAATTCCGCCCGCAGCGTGGTCGGCCCTAGCTCAGCAAGAGGGACCCATGCAGCCCCCGGCGTCGTCCCAGCCGGAGCCCCCGCCACCACCGCAAAACCAGCAGCCCCAAGCTCCGCCAAAGACCCCGCCGCCTCCCTCGTCGCCGCAGGCCGCGATCGCCGTATCGTCGAATCTCGTGCCGGTGGACGTGACGGTAACCGATCAAGACGGAAATCTCGTCACCGGCCTGAAGATGCAGAACTTCCGCGTGCTCGACGACGGACAGCCCCAGCAGATTTCGAATTTCGCGCCGACCGATGCGCCCATTACGATCGTGATGTTGCTGGAGTTTAGCGCCGCGTCGTGGGGCTACTTCGGTTACAAGGGCCAGGTCTGGGCCGACGGATTTCTGCAGCATCTTAAACCGCAAGATTGGGTGGCTTTTAAGACATTCGATTTGCGCACGACGCTCCAGGTGGATTTCACGCAGGATAAGCGGCAAGTCGACGAAGCGATTCGCACGCTGGGCTTTCCCGGGTTCCATGAATCCGTATTGTTTGATGCGCTATACGAAACGCTTGACCAGCTTCGCGACGTGAAGGGCAAGAAATCGATCTTGATTATAGCCACCGGCTTCGACACATTCAGTAAACACAACCTGGATCAAATCCTCGATCGCCTGAAGGAAACAGAAGTCACGATTTTCTGTGTTGGAATGGGCGAAGAAATCGATCTCTACGGCCGTGGCGCCAACATGGGTTATCTGCAGGCGAAAAATCAGCTCACCACCTTCGCTCGCATGACCGGTGGATATGCATTTTTTCCACGTTTTCAGGCCGAAATGCCCGATATCTTCAACACCGTTGCGGCCTTCCTGCGTTTCCAATACACGCTTGCTTTTGCGCCCTCCACGCCCGCGGATGGCAAATACCACAAGCTCGAAGTCGAGGTTGTAGACGACCAAGGAAACCCGATGGAGCTCAATAACAAGAAGGGCAAAAAGAAGAAGGTCGTCGTGATTGCCCGCGAAGGATACCGGGCTCCTAACGCAGCCGCTGCGGATTAACCTCTTCGGTCAGCGCCCCTAACCGTTCCGCACAAATTTGTCGAGCAGCAGCCGCGTGAGATGAGCTTGGTCGTGCCGTACTTTTTCCCCCTGCTTCAGCAAAGCGCCGGTGACGTAGCGCAATCCCATTCGCTCCAACTCCCGCAGCGATGGATCCACCGGCTCGGCTCCGCGAGCCGAATAGCGCCTTAACATTCTTGGCGAAATCGGCGCGCGATTAATCACCGCGAAATCGAACAGGCCTTGCTTCGTGTGCCGATAAATGGCGCGTACGTGGTCGGCAACCGAGTAATGTTCGGTCTCGCCTGGCTGCGTCATTAGATTTGCGATGTAAACGCGCGTGGCGTGTGCATGTGCCATTGCCGACGCTACCTGCTCGACCAGCAAATTGGGCAGAATGCTGGTGTATAGCGAACCGGGACCCACGAGAATCAGGTCGGCTTCGCGAATCGCTGCCAGCACCTCCGGCAAGGGACGCACGCGTCGCGGCACCAGTCGAACTCGCGCGATCCGCTTCCGCGACCGGGAAATCTTGGTTTCTCCGGCCACGATCGTTCCATCTTCGAGTTCCGCCTCGAGCGTCACGTTTTGTGCAGTCGAAGGGAAAATTTGCCCTCGGATGGCCAGGACCTCGGCGGACACTCGCACGGCCTTCGGAAAGTCTCCTGTGATGTTCGATAAGGCGGTCATGAACAGATTCCCGAAACTGTGGCCCGCCAGTCCCCGTCCGCTTGGGAAGCGGTACTGGAACAACTTCCCGAGCAAGTGCTCGTCTTTCGAGAGCGCCACCATGCAGTTGCGGATGTCGCCGGGAGGCAAGACTCGATATTCGCGCCGCAGGCGCCCGGAACTTCCGCCGTCGTCCGTCACGGTCACAACCGCGGTGAGGCTGGAGATGGGGAATCCCGTGCCCTGCCGGCCCCGGAGCGGGACGTGCTGCTTCAGCGCGCTCAATACGGCGGATAAGCCCGTCCCGCCGCCTAACGCCACCACTCGGACGGGTCGCCTATGCAATTCCGAACGCCTGTTCATGGGGAAGCTGGCCTAGCTGGCCGAACCATCTCGCTCGGGGTACAGTAACTCCGTGAAGCGGGGATCTTCCTGGAGGAACGCAAAATCCTCATCGTTGCGGGCGTGATAGCGATTCTCGGGGCGCAACTGGATGGCCACCTTCAGGTTCTGCATGGCTGAATCCGCCTCGCCCGTCAGGCAATCCAGCACCGCCATCGCATAAACCACGTGGTCGGCCTTCGGAGCGGCCTTATGCGCACGGTCCAGATGCTCACGGGCTTCGTCCCACCGTCCCATGTTCATCAG
The DNA here is from genome assembly GCA_030037435.1 of Candidatus Acidiferrales bacterium. Lineage (GTDB taxonomy): Bacteria > Acidobacteriota > Terriglobia > Acidiferrales > UBA7541 > Palsa-295. Next base: position 2,707 of record JASHRI010000065.1, read on the forward strand.
CGCCACGCCTTGCGTGTAGTGGTCTTCCGCCGATTTGGGCGGGGGTGCGGGCGTGCGCGAAATCCGCTGCTCGCAAATGCGAAGGTGGACGCGTGCCCGGTCGCCAAGCTCCTTGCTTGGGCCTTCGAGCACTCGCTCCAGCAGTTCCTTGGCTTTATGAAACTTCTGCTGCTGAAAGTGCTTAACCGCGTCTTCGTAAAGTTTCAATTGCTGCTGCTTCGCGGGTGCATCCGGATCAGGAGGGAGCGCCTTCGATTTCGCGTCGGACGTAAGGCCTTTTCGTGTCAATGTGTTACGGACTGACCGGGGCGACTCGGCGCTTCGAGCCGGGCGACGTTTCACAGTTGTGCTCCGGTAGCCAACAATCAGAACATAACAAAATTGAACAAAGGCGTCAATGTGGCGATCGTCAGCCCGGTCTTCAAGTTGTGCCCGAAATGCCCTTCACCCACCCTTGGGCGTGCCTCCGAGCGCGACCATCAGCGATGTTTCGACCCGTACAAACGCCGCTCTTTCGCCGGTGCATTCAAGAAAATCGGCAGCGGCCTTCGCATACTTGCCATCCTGATTCAGCCGCTCGTCGGTACTCAACAAAGATTTACACCACATTGCCGCGGAATCGAACCTCGCGCTGCCATTCGGTCCGGATTGACGGCTGCGGAGCGCCGCGCCCTCTATTGCAGACGTGTTCGCAGATTTTCGGCGAATTTTTCCACTCGATTTGGCGGCACCAGCGAAATGTTCTGCTCTTCCAACAGGCGCGCGACGAATTGGTGCCGGCGATTTTCCGCGACCGGCTCGACGTCCGTGAAGGCGGCAAATTCCGCGCCTTGCAATCGTCTACGCATCTGCTCGGCGGTGTACGCGAGTACCTTGGCCTGGGACGGATGACGGTCGAGCGACACCATTTGCAGGTATCCGCGTGTGCCGTTGTACCGATACCCATAATCAAGGCGCATGGGGTCGCCCGGCTGCGTAAATTCTTCGACGCGAATGCCGCGTTCCATCCTATCGAGAATGCGATGCCGCCTGAAAATAGTCTCCAAGCGGTCGCGAATCCAGGTGCGCGCGCGGTCGGCCGCGCCGCGGGCGGCCGGCGGCCGGGCCACATACGTGCGGAACAATCGCTCCATCTCTGCGTCGAAATCTCCGGCCAACACGGCCTTTTGCGGACTGAACTGCACCACGTTTGAAAGTGTTTGGCCGAGTTTCTCCAGATAGAGGGCCACTTCGGCCTCAGGCGCCGCGAGCTGGCGATCGAATTCATCGCCGAGCGATCGCAGTAGGTTGCGATCGGCCGCGGGGTGCACCCGTCGAATGCGAGCCAGGTCGGCGTCATCCTCCACGAAACGGACCGCCCGCCGCAGCGAAGCGCGCCTTCGTTGTGCATCCTCAGGGGTCTCTTCGAGCAACACTCCGATGTTGACCCACTCGTCGCGGATCAGATTCGGAGTGTATCGGAGGATGCGATAGTGAAACGTCCGCTGTTGTTCTTCAGCCATGAGTCACTTCCAGTTGGGAAAGGGTTGAGCCGACGATTTCCATGCCGAGACGATCAGATCGCGAACCAGCTTGCGCCTTCGCAACAAATGTTCAAGCAGTTGCATCAGCGCGTCGATGTCCGAGCCGTACCATTCGGGCGGAATTTCTTTCGCGGCGTCGTCCAGCGCCGCTTCCCCGATCTTCGTTTCCACCCGAGTCAGCCACGGCTCGAATGAATCCAATCCTCGCACGGACTGATACACGCGATGCCGCGCATATAGCCCTCGCAGAGGCGCATCGGGAAAATTCCATTCCCCGGCATTGAAACAGAATCCTTGATCGATCATTTGCGCCCGATAGCATGGCTGTTCCGGCGAGCGAAAAAAAATGGCCTGCCGTCCGTTGGTGTTGCAGGTCCACTTGTCAAACACCAGCATGCCGCAAAAATCACCCAGATTTTCGGTCTCGCGCAGTTGCTCGTCCGGCAGGAAATCGTAGACCTCGGTCTCCGCCGGAGAGCCAGGATAACGCGACCCAAATGCCAGCCCCGCCTCGCAGCGCGCCCGTCCCCGGCCTAGCTGCATGACTAACTCTTCCGTTCCTTCGATCAGATCCTCGCGAACCTCCACAACCGCCACTGAAGGCGTTGACAAGCCCATCCTCGCCGCCAACCGGGTTCCAAGCAATTCGTTCGCCAGAATTCTGCCGCCCTGGGGATTGTTTCGGAATTTCACCACGTAATAACTGTCGTCCGCGCAGCGCATGAGATGCGACTGCGCCCCTCCGCGCATGCGACGGATCTGCTCAACCGCCAAAGGCATCGACCGCTCATGCTAGCTTATCCAATCGGGTTTCGAGCAAGGAAAACCTCTCAAAATGGGAACTGAGCCCACCGAGATCCTCAAAATCCTTAGGCGAGAGGGTACGACGACACCAGACGATCCGGATTAGTTCGTATTTGGTAGAAAAACGGGAACGTTGGCGTGAGGGTATTCTCGAAGAAGTGCTTTCCTCGATCGCGCGCGATCCCACGCCTGAGCTGAGAGAGAACGAATTATCTGGGGAAGGAAGCCGTCAGCGCTTCTTCCGCCCGCCCTTCTTGCGTGCGGGCTTCTTAGCCTTGGCTTTGGGCTTGGATTTCTTCCGCTTGGGAGCTGCCTTCTTCGCCTTTCGCGCCTTTGGTGCCTTGCGCGCCGGAGCAGGCCTGCGCTGAGACGGCGCGGCAGGCGCCTCTTCCGCCGGCTCCTCTTCTTCCTCAACTACGACTTCTTCCACCTCTTCGGTGATCTCGCTTGGCTGCTCCTGCCCTTCTTCCTCGTCATCGTAGCCTGGCAACTCGTCGTCTTCGTCATTCATCTTCGCGTAGAACATGATTCCTCCGTACTTCTTGGGCTTCGGGACAGCCAATTGCTCCTTGGCCGCTTATAAACGGAGTGTCGGAACTTTGTCAAGGCGCAATGGTTGAAATTCGTGCGGTCAGGGCAAGCCTACGTGCGAAGGCCCCCGGAATCAGAATCGAATCGTCTAGTTCATATACATCTGTAGAATAAGGACTTAGAGGGCGGGAGCTGATCGTTGGATGGTCAGCACGTCGCCAGCCTGGAGCGACCGGCTGGAAAGAAATGGATTCGACTCGCGCAGAGACGCAACGGTGGTCTGGTATTGCCGCGCAATCGAATACAGAGTTTCCCCTTGCTTCACCCGGTGCGCGATCGGACGTGATGTCTCGCTCGTATCCGCCGCTACCTTCTTCACCTCGGCATTCTCGCTCTGCGCCGATTTCACTTTCGGACCCGAACTCTCGGCGATCTCGCCGCCTGCATAAATTCGCAAGTGCTCGCCGCGTCGAACGCGCCCACTCGATATGTGGTTCCACCGTTTTAACTGTTCCACGGTCACATCAAAGCGTTCCGCGATACCCGCCAGCGTATCGCCACGCTGGACCCGATAGCGAACCATCCGCACCACAGGAGGCGCGGTCGGGATATTCAGCAAAAAGCCCGCCGGCACCGCTGCATGCGCCTCCAAATGATTCGCAGCTTCGAGTGCTGGCAGCGTCACGCGGTATTGCCGCGCGATTTCCGCAAGGCTCTCTCCCGCGGTCGCCGTGTGCAATCGCCAACTCGTCCACTTGTCCGCCGGTACCTGCTGGATGTCGTCTCCGAAGCTCTTGGCAGCTCCAACCGGCACGTTCAATTCAAAACCCGCCTCCTTCGGCGTCACGTTGCGCAACAACTCAGGATTCAAGAGGCGCAACTCATCCAGATCCGTGCCCGTAGCGTCGGCCACCAGATGCAGGTCTATCTGATGATCCAACTTCACCGTTTCCACCGGCTCCGGCTTATCGGGAGACACTTGAATTCCATAAAGTCCCGGGTCTTTCGCCACCAACGCCAGAGCCAGAATGATCGGCACGTAGTTCTGAGTTTGCTGCGGTAGGGCGTGCATCTTCTGCAGATCCCAGAAGTCCGCGTAACCCGTGCGTTCCACTGCACGCTGCACATTCAGCGGGCCAGAGTTATAGGCAGCCATCACCAGATACCAATCGCCGAACATGTCGTAAAGATCGCGCAGGTGATGCGCAGCCGCGCGCGTGGCCTTTTCCGGATCGCTGCGCTCATCGACCCAATAGCTTCTCTCGAGATCGTATTCCTCGCCTCGGTAGGGCATGAATTGCCAAATCCCGCGAGCCCCGGCGTGAGAAACCGCGTCCGGCTGGAACGCGCTTTCCGCCTGCGCCAGATAAATCAAATCCTGTGGAACGCCTTCTTGCTTGAGCACTCGCCGGATCATCGCGTCATAGCGCCCCGCGCGCTCGAGACCGTGTTCGACGATCAGCCGCCCGTGCGGAGTAGTGAAAAAACTCAAATACTGAAGCACCGAATCGTTGACCGTCAGCGGCAGATCGTGGTGGACGCTAATCAACTCATTTTCCGCCTGCCGGGCCAGCCTTGGATCGCCTGCCGGCAAGGTCAGATCGGCGATCTCGTCGATCGGCGCCGGCTGAGCAGGCTCAGCCGTCTGTTCGTCGTCGCCTTGCTGATCCTGGTCTGCGTCCTCGTCGTCTCCATTCATCGCCACGCTGTTCAGATCGTCGGACTGCACCGCATCGCCGATTTCGTCAAAGAGCTTGGAAAGTCGCGGGTCCGAATCCACCTCGAATCCGCTGTCCAAGATCAGGTTCACAGCTTGATCGAAGTCCGCTTGGGCCTTGTCGGCGTTCCCCGCCGTGTACTCCCTCTGTCCGTCCTGATAACTCGCTTGAACTTGAGCCACCAAAATGTCGATTGCCGGTCGCTGATCTGCCGAGATCGGCTCCTGGTACACCGGTTCCGCTGGCAGTGGTAGCGCCATACGCGCATAATCCGGCGCGGGCAAAGGCGCCGCTACAGGCGGCTGTACTCTCACCTGCTTTGTCGCCGTTTCTTCGCAGCCTGCGAGCGCAATTGCGCCGGCCACTAAAAGCACCCAAATTGTCGCTGTGCGCCTCATTTTCACTTCTTCAACTGCCGCCTCGCTTCAAAAGCAATGCCTCTGCCGTCGTGCGGGTCGGGAGTGGAAGTTCCAGGTCTAATCGAGCGCGACGCCCTGCCCACCCCGGCGTAACAAAAATCTTACGAGCTACTTACGGTCGAGGTCAATGGTCCTGCCGTACATTTCATTGATCGACTCAGGACATCGAGTACTATCGGCCTACGGTGTGCCAGACTGCCAAAATGCGCCCAAGTGGAACACCTAAAGCGAGGCTTATACCACCGCCAGGGGACAAATTGCCAGCATTTGGGAAGCGGATTCGGGGAACTTTGGCCTATCTACGCCAACGCCTGCCGCAGGTCTTCGATCAGATCTTCCGGATCTTCGAGTCCAATCGAAACACGCACCGTGCCGGGCTCCACGCCCGACGCCTTCAGCTCCGCCGGTGACATGCCCGTGTGTGACGTATAGATCGGCAGGACAACCAGCGATTCTACCCCGCCGAGGCTCGCGGCCAACAAAAACACCTTCACACGGTCGCAGAATCGCCGGGCCGCAGCCAGCGCCGCCTTTGGTGTCCCCTTGAGTTCGAACGCCATCATCGAGCCGAAGCCGTGCATCTGGCGTTTCGCCAATGCATGGTCAGGGTGCGACGACAATCCAGGATAGTGCACCCTCGCCACCTTTGGGTGCTTCGAAAGATAGCGCGCCACCTCCAGCGCCGACCGATGCTGATGCTCCACGCGAACCCGGAGCGTCTTCATCCCCCGAATCAGTAGAAACGCCGCCTCCGGGTCCATGCTTCCGCCGAGCCCAATCACCGTCTCGCGCACTTGCCGGATCAGCGCTGCGCTGCCCGCCGCCGCCCCGGCGATCACGTCCGAATGCCCGGACAGATACTTCGATGCGCTATGCAAAACCATGTCGAAACCGAACTCGATCGGCTTCTGCAAGATGGGGCTCGCAAACGTATTATCGATCAACGACACGAGTCCCCACTCCTTGGCAAATTCAGCCGCTCTCTCAAGGTCCACCAGCCGCAGCGTCGGATTGGTCGGCGTTTCCACATACAATGCCTTGGTACGCGGCGTCACAAGGCGTTCGATCCCGCCGAGATCAGATTCCACGAATCGCACTGTGATTCCAAGTCGCGGCAGAGTGTCGCGCATCAGCCGATAGCTGCCGCCGTAAATCTGCTGCGTGGAAATCAACTCGTCCCCTGCACGCAGCAGCGACAAGAGCGCACTGGAAATCGCGGCGGACCCCGATGCGGTTACGATCGCTTCTTCGGCGCCTTCGAGCGCAGCGATCTTTTTTTCCGCCAACGCTAAGGTAGGGTTGCCATATCGGGTGTAGATGTACGCCGAAAGCTTTCCTTCAGCCCGCAATTTCATCCGTTCTGTGTCGCCAAATACGAAGTTGGCCGTGCGGGCGATCGACACCCCTACCGGCGCATCGCCGCGATGGTGATCCTCTCCCATGTGGATCGCGATCGTGCCGTCACCCCATTGCTTCTTCGCTACCTTTTTGTGTTTCATGGTTGTCGCAGCTTGACGCAATACCACCTGGAATCGCAAGCGCCAATTTGGTTTACGGCTTTGTGCGCCGCTCGTAACTCCCTATCTGCCACTTTCGCCTTCCATTCACTGTTTGGTTTTCGCGACGTCGCCCGCCAAAAGCAGTCGGCCGCCATCAGGTCTATGTCACAATCTAACTATTCGAGGGATTAATCGCCAAGCGCCCGGCGCGCGCCGGACAAGGAAATCCAATGAGAAACCTGGGAAGAGCAAACCCAAAGGGGAAACAGAATAGCAGCCTCGTCTTCGCGCTTTTATCGCTGCTCGCGCTCTCCGGCTGTATGGTCCTGCGCACCGGCGGCCCCTGCTACGGCGTGGGATGCCACGCATCCAGCGTACCCCAAGCCAGTGCCGCCCAGAATGTGGCGCCAGCGAATAACGCGCCAGCTCAGAACACTGAAGCCCAGAACTCTCAGCCCGCTGCCTCAACTCCACAGCAAGCGCACGGCCTGAAGGCTCTCTTGCAGAAAGTTAAGCTGTAGCAGCTTCTCCCTCTTCGTCTCCGGCATGGTGCGGCTTGTGAGCCGCTATCACCTTCTCGGCCAATTCGGCCGGCACGAAGTCGTAGTGCGAGAACTCCATCGAATAGCTCCCGCGTCCCTGCGTCATCGAGATAAGTTCGTTCGCGTAGCTCAACATCTCCGCCAGCGGCACCAACGCCTTCACCACAACCGTCCCCGCGCGTGAATCACTGCCGCTGATTTTGCCCCGCCGCCCGCTCAGATGGCCCATCAGGTCGCCCGAATACTGATCCGGTGCATACACTTCCACGTTCATGATGGGTTCCAGCAACGCCGGCCGCGCCTGTTTCATTGCCTCGCGAAACGCGAGTGACCCCGCGATCTTGAACGCGATGTCCGACGAATCCACATCGTGGTATTTGCCGTCGTAAAGGCTCGCGCGGAAATCCACCACCGGAAATCCCGCCAGATAACCGCGCTCGGCCGCATCGCGAATTCCCTTCTCGACCGACGGAATCCAGTTCTTCGGAATCGCGCCTCCGAAAATATCGTCCACGAACTCGATACCCGTTCCGCGCGGCAGCGGCTCCATCTTGATTCGGCACAATCCGAACTGCCCGTGCCCGCCGGTCTGTTTCTTATGCTTGCCCTCCGCGTCAGCTTTGCCGCGAATCGTCTCGCGGTAGGGAACCTTTGGCGGATGCAGTGTCAGCTCGACGTGATAGCGCTTGCGCAGCTTGGCCACCACCACTTCGATGTGCTGCTGCCCGGCGCCCGAAAGTAAAAATTCTTTGGTCTGCGGATCGCGCGCAAAACGCAGCGCCAAATCCTCTTCCAATATCCGGTGAATCGCCACGCCGATGCGATCTTCATCCGCGCGCGTCTTCGGCTCGATCGCGAATGTAATCGACGGCTCCGGAATGCGCGCCGGCGGATAAAAAATCGGTGCGTTCTTGTCGCCCAGCGTATCGCTGGTGACGGTGTCCTTCAGCTTGGCGATCGCGCCCAAATCGCCGGCGTGCAGATCGGCCACCGCGGTGGCCGTCTTGCCCTGCATCACTTGCACGTGCTGCAATCGTTCCTGCGAATTCCGATTGAAATTCTGCAGCGTCGCGTCGTTTTTCAGCACACCAGACATCACCTTGAAATAGCTGATCCTTCCCGCAAACGGATCGGCCACCGTCTTGAACACCGATAGCGACACAGGCTCCGCATCCGCGATCTTCCGCTCCACTTCCTCGCCCTTGTGGTCTGGCGACTTGTGCCCGCGCGCCTTTCCGCGCGTGGCCGGCGACGGGAAAATTTCCACGATAAAATTCAGGATTGCGTCCGTGCCGATGCAGTGCAACGCCGAGCTCAGCAGCACCGGAAAAATCTTTTTGTCGCGCACTTCGTCGTGCAACCCCTTCTTCAGATCCTCGACGGGCAGCGTGCCCTTGTCGAAAAACTCCTGCATCAACTCGTCGTCGCCTTCGGCCACCAGTTCCACCAGCGCTTCATGCGCAGCCTTCGCTTCGTCGGCCATTTCCGCGGGAATATCTTCGATTTTCGCCTTCCCGTCTCCGTCGGGCGTATACAGCAGCGCTTTCATCGAGATCAGGTCGACAACCCCGCGAAAGCTCTTCTCTGAACCGATCGGCAGTTGGATCGGCACCACGCCGCGGCCAAACACTTGTTGCAGCGAACCCAATGCCCGCTCGAAGCTCGCCAGTTCGCGGTCCATCCAGTTCAACACAAATGCGCGCGGCTGATCGTATTCCGTCGCGTAGTCCCATACCCGCTCGGTCACCACCTGCACTCCCGCCGCAGCATCCACCACAATTAGCGACGCGTCCGCCGCCACCAGCGACGCCTTCGTCTCGTTGATGAACGTCGAATAGCCCGGCGTGTCCAGCAGATTAATCTTCGTCTTCTCGGCTTGGCTTGGCGCCTGCCATTCGGCGTACGCCATCCCGGTGTTGATCGAAATCTTTCGCGCGATCTCCTCTTCATCCCAGTCCGTCGGGGCTGATCCGTCGGCCACCTTGCCCAGACGCGGCATCATCCCCGCCGTAAACAGCAACGACGACACGAGCTGGGTTTTCCCCGTGTCGCCGTGGCCTACAATGCCAACGTTTCTGATCCAATCGCTTGTGTACGATTTCATTTTTCACCTCTGCGCCCCGAGCCTGCCAAAGCCAGCTCGACGGGCCAAATTGTCTGTTGAGAACGCGAAAGACCTTCCAATTCGCACACCACTGCCCAGACAGGCATTTCGTGAGGAAAAAACTCGGCGAACACTTTCGACGTCTGCGTTTCTATCGGCATCACGGCGCTGCCCCCGATGCCTGCGCGCGATGACCCTGCGGAAAACGGCGATCCTAGCATACGCGTCCACGCCGGTTCAAGGAACCAGCTTGTACCTCGCCTCTACCTGCTTGGCCGGCGAGGCTTCGCTCACACTCGATCACGCACCGGCGCTATAATCCGCATCGTAGCGGGACGAGGCCAAAACCAATTTTGGGTTCAAGCGCGATACAAGGAGATACGAAGATGAAGCGACATGGCTTGATGATCGTTGCGCTAGCGGGACTATTCGTGGGACTTTTTGCCGCGCCGGCGTTTGCCCAAGGCAGTACCCCAACGGTGACCGAAGCGATCCAGCAATCTTACAACCAAGTGAAGAACAACCTGCTGAAAGCGGCGGACGCCATGCCCGAAGCAGACTACGATTTCAAGCCGACTCCCGAGCAGCGCTCTTTCGGCGGATGGATTGCCCACGTAGCCGATGCGCAAACTGGCGGATGCTCGCGCTCGCTCGGAACGCCCAAGGCTCCCGACGCTTCCTCAAAGACCTCCAAGGCCGACCTCGTCGCCGCTCTGAAAGCATCGTTTGACACCTGCGACGCCGCCTACGCCGCACTCACCGAGGCCAACGCCAACGAACCGGTCCAGAGCTACCGCGGATCCACTCCGCGTCTGGCCGCGCTTGTCGGCAACGTGGAGCACGACAACGAATGCTACGGCAGCATCGCCGTCTACCTGCGCCTCAAGGGCATCGTGCCGCCATCGACCGCAGCGATGTCTGCTATGCGCCAACAACGCCACTAGCGCTATTCCGATTCTGTGTCTTCAGTTCCTGTGAGTTTGCAAGGATGAGCGCGCTTCTGCGCCCGCGCGCAGATTCAGCCCGAACACTCGCTACATCCGCCCTTCGTCGCCAGAGGGTCCGTAAATCGACGGCACCGGTACCTTGTTCATGCGGAGATAGACCGAAAGCTGCCCCCGGTGGTGGATGATGTGATTCAAAATCATGCTGCGCAGCACGGTGATGCGCGGCATCGAGAAAAAAGTCTTGCCGCCATTCATCAGTGTCCAGACTTTCTGCAGATCCTCGTCGCTCGCTTTCGAGACGGCCGCGCGGGTGTTCGCCACGTTCTTGTCGAAGAGCTCAAGCAACTGCTTGCGCGAGGTCATCACAGTCGGCTGCATCGTCGGCTTGCCGCCGGGAGGCGCAAAATCGAAAGAATCGCCTTGAAACGTCATCGCGCCGAATCCGACCATCTCGGCGATGTGGCCTGCGAGCCGCGAGATCGGCATGGACGTGTCATGCGGCTTCCAGTCCGGCTTGTCCTCGGGGACGCGCTCGAGCGTTTTGCGTGTCGTTTCCATTTCATGGTCGAACTCAGGGAGAAAACTGTCGCGGATTGCCATTGGGTACCTCCGTGGGATGGATTCGCCGCCTATTTTACCGCAGGCGCGAGGATGCCGGAAAAGGAAGAGGCCCGCGCGAGACGTCGAAGGAGAGAAGATGGCGTTGCGCGGGCCTGTATGTAGCTATTTGAGTCTGCGTAAGTATTGACCCAAAGCCAGCCGCGATGCAAGCAGTTTTCCCGGCCTCAAAAATCGCCCGTCCGCTTAAACCGCCGCTTCTAAGATGCGATTTGAAACGAGCCGTCGGACTTCACGAAGCCGTAGGCCATGTGCGGCGTGGTGAACGCCGCTGCCGCTCGCCCTTCGCAATCGAGCAGTATCAATCCTCCCGCCGCCTGCGCTCGCCGGGCAAGAATTCGAACACACGCGTCGGCCACGGCCTGCGCGATCGTCGCCGATCCGGCCTTCTTGCGGTGTGCCGTCATCGCGCGAGGATCGCGCAGCAGATCCACCGCCATCTTGGCCATCACAATTTTCATGATGCCTTCGCCGTAGCCGGTGCAGGAAACGCCGCCCGCTTCGGCATCGGCATAGCAGCCGCAACCGACGAGAGGCGAGTCACCCACTCGTCCCGGAAATTTACAGTTGGTGCCGCCCGTCGACGTGCCTGCCGCCAGTTGGCCATTCGAATCGAGCGCAACCGCTCCAACCGTGCCGTTCGAGCGCGACTCTCGATTTTGCGTCGCCAACGACACCTCCAGAAGCCGCTCCCAGGCGGCGCGAGCCCGGTCCGTAATCAAGTCCTCTGGCTCGCAAAGAGGCAGCCCATTTTCGACGGCAAACTGTTCCGCGCCGGCTCCGACTAACATCATGTGATCGGATTTTTCGAGCACCAGCCGCGCCAGGCTGATCGGATTACGGATCCGCTCAACGGCAGCCACGGCCCCCGCCTTCAGCGTCGCGCCGTCCATCAGAATCGCGTCGAGCTGCACGCGGCCATCGCGGTTCAGATAAGAGCCCACGCCCGCGTCGAAGCTGGGATTGTCCTCGAGCGAGAGGATGGCAGCCTCAACCGCATCCAGGGCCGAGCCATCTTGCGACAAAACGGCCCAGCCGGATTCCAGCGCTTGGCGGATGCCGCGCTGAGACTCCTCAAGGGCGGAGTCCGGAATATTGCCCGCGCCGCCGTGGACGATAAGGGAAGGTTTCAAGGGACCCCGACGCCTCAGTGATTCGTGCCCATCATCGCGATGCCCATCAGAACCAGCGTGGGGCCAAGAATAAACGCCAGAACCAGGGCGAGCTCGACGCTGGCGCTGGTGCGTCGCTTTCGCGCCGCGATATGCCAAAGGAGCGGATTAACAAGATTTCCTGGCCGCATGACTTCGCGCGCCAACGACCCCCACTCGTCTAGTAAGATGCGGAGCTCGATTCGAGATTGCCAAAGCAGGTCAATTCCCGCACAGACGACCAACACGCCGACTACGTTGAAAAGCTTGGACATCAACTAGCCCCGTCTCCCAGCGAGAAAACTTCGTGTGCGGCGGAAGTGCAAGCCTGCCCGGGCCGCCTTGGTGCGCGCGCCCGGTTGCGCGGTCCGCTGCGCGGCCGCAGAAAACACATGAGCGCCGCCGGAATCTGCCGCATCGGCATCGGCAAGAACCTTCGCATCCGACGCCTCCGTTTGCTTCCAGGTGTGCACGATGCGGTGGATCACTGTAATGTTCGGCCCGATCGCCAAAATCCAAAGAGCCAGCGGCATGCGATTCGAGAGCGCGCCGAGAATCATCACCGCCAGGCGTTCGGGGCGCTCCCAGAAACCGACCTCCGAAGTCGCCACTAGCGATTCCGCACGAGCTTTCGCGTAGTTCACCATCACGGCGCCCGCCATTGCCGCGCCAGCAAGAACAGCGTAACGAAAACGGTTCAGATGCACGTAATAAACAAGCAGGCCGAGGAACAGCATCAAGTCGGCGTAACGGTCCAGAATCGACTCGAGAAAGCCGCCGAACAGCGAAACTCGATTCTGAAGCCGCGCAACCGGGCCATCCAGCAGGTCGCCGAGACACGCCAGAAGCATCACGCCGCCAGCACCCACGAATCGGCCGCGAGCAAATAGCACCGTGGCCCAAAGATTTAGCAGCAGTGTCGACCAAGTGATTATGTTTGGGGGGATACCGGTGGCTGCGAGCAGCGCCGCAAGGCGCTCCAGAGGCCACGCGAGATAGCGGCGGGCAGTCTGCGTCAGCATGGAGTGAACTTCACCCCGTCATTCGTCATCGTGGATGGTCGTCAACCGCACCACTTCGTATTCCTTCACCCCGGCCGGAGTGGTGACAGTCACTTCGTCGCCTACCTTCTTGCCCAGCAGCGCTCGCCCGATCGGGGAGCTGGTGGAGATCAGTCCCTTGGCGGCGTCTGCCTCTTCGACAGTTACCAATTTGTACTCGATCTTGGTGGATTTCACAACGTCCAGCACCACGATCCGCGACCCATAGGCTGCGCGGTCTTTGGGCAAGTTGTTGAGATTCATCATCGATAGGTCGGCCATGCGCTGGTGCAGTTGGCCGAGCCGCGCTGAGACATATGATTGCCGTTCCTTGGCGTACTTGTACTCGGCGTTTTCGGAAAGGTCACCGTGGGCGCGCGCAGTCTTGATTTCCTTCGGAAGCTCGTCGTGCAGCTCGTGCTCAAGAGCGGCTATTTCGTCTTTTAGTTTTTTCTTAATCTTTTCGGTCAGATCGATCATATATACAAGGGCTTCAGGAGGTGTGGCGTCGTCAAAACTCTGCGGGGCCCCCATTCCCCTCCCTGCTCAAATTATAGAGGATTTTTGCTGCACGCCGCAAATAATGAGGGTTTTGATAGCTTTTGTTCGCATCCGGCCGGAGGCGACACGATCGCATCTCCACCGGTCGGGGACCCTCCCTCACGCTCCCTGCTTAAGTTGTTGGTGAAGATTGGACTTATAGGCGCCCGGGACGGCGCGGAATGCAACGCTTAGGCGGTTCCAAGTATTGATCGTCACAATAGCCATCGTCAGATTCACCAGTTCCTCTGGCAAAAACTCCTGCTTCACGCGTTCGTAGACGTCGTCAGGCACCTCGCTCTCGCTCACCAGCGTCACCGATTCGGTCCACTCAAGCGCCGCCCGCTCCCGCTCGGTGTAAAACGGGCTTTCCCGCCATGCATTTAGCAGGTACAAGCGCTGCTCGGTCTCGCCCAGAGCTCGTGCGTCTTTGGAATGCATGTCGAGGCAGTACGCGCAGCCGTTGATCTGCGAGGCTCGCATCTTCACCAATTCGAGCAACAGGGGTTCGAGACCGCACCCGTCGACGTATTTCTGGAGCGCCAAAACCGCCTCATATGCTTTGGGCGCGAGCTTATACGGGTTCAAACGTGGTTCCATGGTGTTCCCCCTCCCTCTCAGGGCCTTAACCCTGATATACCGCAATGCGAACGATTGTGGAACCGCCGCGGTTGAAAACAAGAATGCTTTTTCGAAGCGGCTTACGCAGTTCGCGATGCGCCACTCAGCAGACGTTGGTCTTCCGCGCTAAGCGGTATGCCGGCCAGCAAGTCAGGCCGGTTGCGCATCGTCTTTTCCAGCGCCATCTTCCGCCGCCAGCGCCGAATCTCCTCGTGGTTTCCGCCGATCAGCACTTCGGGCACGTCCCACCCGCGAAACGACTGAGGGCGCGTGTAGTGCGGATAATCCAAAATGCCGCCACTCGGGCCGGATGATCCACGCCCCATCGCCGCGGGTTGGGCGCTGGCCCCATCTTCGCCTGCGAAGCTGAATGATTCGTTCACCGCCGAGTCCTCGTTGCCCAATGCGCCGGGAATCAGCCGCGTCACGGCATCCACGATCATCGCCGCCGGCAATTCGCCCCCAGAGACAACGAAATCCCCAACCGAGATTTCGTCAGTGGCTAGATGCTCAGCCACGCGCTCGTCCACTCCTTCATAGCGCCCGCAGAGCAGCACGATTCGCTCGAGTTTTGCAAATCTTCGGGCCGCGTCCTGCCGGAACAATTGCCCCGCGGCGGAAAGCAGCACGATCGCGGTCTTACCCGCGGCTTGGTTACCTGCCGTCGATTCGACCGCTTCGAAAAGCGGCTCGGGTTTCAGCACCATTCCCTCCCCTCCGCCAAAGGGACGATCATCGACGGTTCGATGACGGTCGTGCGTGAAATCGCGCAGGTCGTGGATACGCGTCTCGATCAGGTCAGCTTCGCGCGCTCGGCGCACGATGCCGTGATCAAGCGGCCCCGCGAAAAATTCAGGGAAGATTGTGACGATGTCGAATCGCATCGCGCTCATACTACCGTAACTTAGCGATTCAGGTCTCGTAGGCCTTCGGGAAGGACGGCTTCGATGCGGCGCGCGGTGGTATCCACTCGCACGCAAATCTCCTGAGCCAACGGAATCAGAAGTTCGCCGCCTGGCGAATCGACCACCAGGATCGGCGTGCCCGCCACGCCTTCGCCGGTAAACTGCACGTCGCGCACGCGCCCGATTTCGGCTCCGCTTGGCTCGCGCAGTTCGCATCCGACGAGATCGCTCACGTAGTAGCTGCCCGCCGGAAGCGCCGCGCGCTCGGAGAGCGGAATCTGCACTTCGAGACCAACGAGCTTTTCCGCATCTGAGATTGAATCTGCTTCTACGAAGTGGAAAATCGCTTGGCCGCCGCGGCTCGCGCTCAGCCGACAAGAGCGAACCTCAACGGTTCGCGGTTCGGACCGGCCGTCCGACAGCATTACGGAGGCAAGGCGCGTGAGGCGTTCGGGAAAGTCGGTGAGAATCTCGGCGGCCACTTCTCCGCGCCGGCCCTGTGGGCGGAGAACCCGCGCCACGGTGACGCCCGCCACGAGTGAAGACCGCTCTGCGGTCACGCTACTCCAGAATTTCGAGCGTGTACCGTTTCTTCAATTTCATTCCCGCAGCGCCCAGAAGCGTGCGGATCGATTTTGCCGTTCGTCCTTGCCGTCCGATCACCTTCCCGAGATCTTCGGGATGAACGCGCAGTTCGAGAACAGTTACTTGCTCGCCATCTACGGACTTCACTTGCACTTGGTCGGGATGATCTACGAGTGCTTTCGCTATCGCTTCGACTAGGTCCCTCATCGCGCTTCCTCCACAGCTTGTCCTGCCCAGCGGAGAGGCTCGCTTGAGCGTGTACAAGAGCAACGCACATGGGCTGGATAGTTGGTAGGACGCGTTAGGCTGGCTTACGGTTGCGCAGGAAGCTGCGCACGGTATCGGATGGCTGGGCGCCTTTGCCGATCCAATAATTCACGCGATCGTTATCAATCTGTACAGCCGCCGGCTTCTTTTGCGGGTCATAGGTGCCGACGATTTCGACAAAACGGCCGTTGCGCGGACGCGTCTTTTCCGTGACCACCACCCGATAAAACGGGTGCTTT
>JASHRI010000066.1 GCA_030037435.1 Candidatus Acidiferrales bacterium
AAGATTGCAGCGCGCACGGCCGCAATACTGGCGCTTGTTTTCGCCGCGCAGATTGTGACCGGCCAGGAGCAGCGGCCGATTTCCGCTTGGACCGTCTCTCTTGCCTCGCCCGAAGGCCATCCGACGGGCTACGCGCAGTACCAAAACTATTGCGCGGTCTGCCACGGCGAGGGCGAGGGGAAACCCGGCACGCTGGCGCTCGCCGCCAAATACAAGGGCCAGAAACCCGCATTGCTGGAACAACGTACGGACCTAACGCCGCAGCTCGTGAAGCTCTACGTACGAAATGGAATTTCCGTGATGCCTTTTTTCCGTAAGACAGAAATCAGCGACGCCGACTTGGATGCGATTGCGGCGTACCTGACGCGCAACAACAAGAAGTAACGCCCGCGAATCTTTCCGCCAGCAGCTGCGTCCCTGCGGGTAGCTAGGTGCTCGCTCCTCGGCTTATCTTGCGTCGGATCCGAGAACGTTTAGCTATTCAGTTGTCAAAGAGCCGTTCAGTCTCGGCCAGCGAGACGATACTAGTGCCAGTGAAGCGCTGTCGGGAGTTTTGGCGATTAGAAATTGCTATGGGGCTTTTGTTTGAAGAAGTTAGTGCGAATGCTATTCGAACGGTTTGGCGATTAGGAATTGGGTAGAGTGGCGCCGAGAAGGTGCCTCGAAGGGTCCACCGCCAGGCGGCGCCCGCGAAGAGGCGGGTGCGGTGAGACCGTGCCGAAGATAGAGGAGCGGAAACACGCCCATTGCTTGTCTGCCCAGCTCGGACGGCGCCTGCCATATCTGCTCCTCTCCGAGGCCGAAAAGGGCCCCGACCGATGCTAGCAGATAGTGGCGTAAGATTCCACTACGAAAACGGCGCACGGATGCTCGCGCATCTTCATTTTAGGGTGTTCGAGCAAAAGGCGCCAGGCTCGAAACTCGAACACGAGAGGCAGCCTGTCGGGACGGGCGGTTCTGGGACAACCTTAGGTTTTCCAGATTAAAGTGCGGATTATAATTGGCAATTATATTTACACCGGGTTCAAATAGGAGCCGGGGGAAGGAGTTGATTACTTGCTTGAATATCTCACAAAGCCTGCCACAGCCTTTCAAGGGCATCGATTGCTACGATCTGGCCCGTTGGTTGAGGTTGCGCTCGCCGTCAAAACTGCGAACGAAAATGATTGGTCAGGGGCGATCCTAGTTTTCGATGATTTGACTGGTCGCCAGATCGATCTCGACCTGCGGGGTACCAAGGCTGACATGATTGAGAGATTGTCTCGGCCTCCTCAGACAAACATCGGGCGCTATCGACCTCGCCCCGCGAAGGAAGAGGTTTCCGAATCGAGAGGCCGAGGGCGCCCCAAACTGGGCGTAGTCGCCCGTGAAGTAATGCTACTGCCGAGACAGTGGGAGTGGCTGGCGTCACACCCAGGCGGCGCTTCCGCCTTTCTCAGGCGACTGGTAGACGATGCCAAGCGCAACAGTGGGTATCCCGAGAAACGAGGCGCCACGCAAGAAGCTACTTATCAGTTCATGTTGGCGATTGCAGGTAATTTCCCCGGCTATGAAGAGGCAACGCGCGCCCTGTTTGCCGACGATCGCCGAAGGCTTGCGCAGTGTATCGCAGACTGGCCGGAGGACGTCCGGGCGCACGTGATGCGCATGGCATTCGCACCACATAGCCAATCCGCTCAGGACTGAATTGACGAAAGGAAACTCCGTGACTGCCCACGACACTGTTCGCTATCTCAAACCATCTCAAAGCGCCGGTATGCGCTTCATACAACGCGGCGTCGAGGGTTGCGTCGTCATGCTAAACCTGCTGCGCTTTCGAGACGTTGCCGACTACTCGGCCCATCCTGAATTGGCGCCGACCGTACCCATCAGCGGCGCGGAAGCCTTTGACCAATACATCCGACACTCGCTTCCCTTTCTGCGCGAGAGTGGCGGCGACATCATGTTTCTCGGTGCGGGTGGTCCGTTCTTGACCGGTCCAGAGGATGAAAGGTGGGATATGGCGATGCTGGTTCGCCAGAGCAGCGTAGCGTCGTTCCTCGCCTTCGCGAGCCACGACGCCTATCTCGCCGGCCTCGGCCATCGCACGGCTGCAATCGAGGACTCTCGCCTCCTCCCCCTGACCGAACTACCTCTCCCGGCGTGACCGAAAAGGAACGCAACCAGTGAGGAAGTGCGTGGGCATTCGTGGCTTCCGTGCTGGGCTGCAAATACGCTCCGTGACGATATAATGCCGCTCGCGCGCGTGGATGCTCCGGCACCTAAGCGCGGCTTCATCTCATGTATCTCCTCTACCGCATGCTCACGGCGGCCGCGATGTTTCTGCTCGCTCCCTACTACGCGCTGCGAGGATGGCGCCGGGGCGAACCGTCGCAAACGCTGCGTGAACGTTTTGGCGGCCTTTCCAGCGATCTAATCGCGCGTGCCCGGAAGCCGGCGCCAAATGGCGCGAGCCTGGGCGCCATCTGGATCCACGCGGTCTCGGTTGGCGAAGTTTTAGCGGCGGCTCCACTTGTCGAGGGGCTGAAGCAAAGCTTTCCGGACCGCGCGGTCTTCGTGTCGACCACGACGGAGACGGGCCAGCGGCTGGCGCGCCAGAGATTGCAATGCGCGGACGGCATTTTCTACTTCCCGCTCGACTGGATTATCCCGGTGCGTCGCGCTCTGCGTGCAATCGGCCCCTCGCTTGTGATCGTAATGGAGACGGAAATCTGGCCCAACTTCCTGCGCGAAGCACGGAAGCTTGGCATCGCCGTAATTTTCGCCAACGCTCGCATCTCGGAGCGATCCTTCGCCCGTTACCAACGCTGGCGTTTTTTGGTTGGAGTATTTTTTGCCCGCGTGCTGCGCGATGCGGAATGCTTCCTGGCGCAAACCGCCGAGGACGCGGCACGGCTCGTCGAAATGGGCGCCTCTGAAGACTGCATCGAAGTGACCGGAAACCTGAAATACGACGGCAAACCTCCGGCTACGAGCCGATTTGGAGAGTGGTTCGAAAAGCAAATTCGCGCTCAGGAACGCTGGCCGGTGCTCGTGGCCGGTAGCGTAGTTGTGGAAGAGGAGTCGGCGGTGCTGGCTGCATACGATATCGTTCAGCGCCGCTGGCGGCATGCGTTATTGGTTTTGGCGCCTCGCAAGCCGGAGCGCTTCGATGCGGCTGCGACGATTGCCGCTGATGGCGGCTGGAACGTGGTCCGGCGAAGTCACACAGACCTTTCGTCAACGCTGGACGAGAGCGCTGATGTGCTCGTGCTCGATTCGATTGGTGAACTCGCGGGCCTCTATAAGGCTGCCGACGCGGTTTTCATCGGTGGCTCCCTCGTCCCCGCCGGTGGCCATAACATTCTCGAGCCCGCCTGGTTTGGGCACCCGCCGGTTTTCGGCCCGTCGATGGAAAATTTCCAAGAAATGGCCGCGCTATTCCTTGCCGCAAAAGCCGCCGTTCAAGTGACCAGCGGCCAACAACTAGGGAAGGTCTGGATTCAACTGATTGACGAGAGCGGGCTTCGCGATCGGATGGGAGCGGCGGCGCGTGCGCTTTCCGAGCGTAATCGCGGCGCCACGGCACGCTGCCTAGAGCGAATCGCCGCGGTGCTCGATGCGCAAGGGCGGCCAGCGTGAAGTTCGAAGCCTTCCTCAAGTGGATTCTGTGGCCACTCACGTTGCCCTACGGCGCTGTGGTTCGTCTAAAAGCGTTCCTCTATCGAAAAGGCATCCGACACCAGCGGCGTTTGGACGCTTTTGTGATCAGCGTGGGCAATCTGACCGCGGGCGGCACAGGGAAAACACCAATGGCGATGTGGATGGCGCAACGCTTCATCGCCGAAGAAAAATCTTGCGGCATCCTGACGCGCGGCTATCGCGGCGAGGAATCTTCGTCTGGTTCGACCAGCGACGAAGTGCGCATGTTGCGTTCGCGGCTCGGTGATGGCGTTGCCTTCGGCGTCAGCGCAGACCGGTATGCGCAGGCATGCCAGCTTGTTGCACGGGGCATCCGATGGCTGATTCTTGACGACGGCTTTCAGCACGTGAATCTCGCGCGCGACGTGGATATCGTGCTGGTTGATGCCACAAATCCATTCGGCGGCGGCCACCTGCTGCCGGCCGGACGCTTGCGCGAGCCGCGATCGGCACTTGCGCGCGCGGATATCGTCGTCATCACGCGCAGCGATCGTTCGCCGGCACTCGACACAATGATTCGGCGATATTCAGCCGCTCCGATTTTTCACGCGCAGACGCGGCTCGATTCAATTCAGTCGTTTAATGATGGACAGCTCACCGGCACCGTGGCGCCCGATCAACTTCCAAGTGTTTTTGCTTTTTGCGGCATTGGAAATCCCGCTGCATTTGTCGCCGATCTTCGAAGATGGGGCGTTCCAGTCGTAGGCCATCGCTTCTTTCCCGACCATCATCGATTCACCGACG
>JASHRI010000067.1 GCA_030037435.1 Candidatus Acidiferrales bacterium
GAGTGCAGGTAAAGACGGCGGAACGGAATTCGATCCTTAGGCTCCGCGCCTTTCGTCAGATGCAGGCCCATCATGATCATCCGCGAATCCCAGAAGAACAGAATGTCGTAGCCGCTGATCAGCAGGCTGGTGGGATAGAACTTTCGCAGGTCCTCGGTTTCGTCCGGCCATCCGAGCGTCGAAAACGGCCACAGCGCCGAGCTGAACCACGTGTCGAGCACGTCCGGATCTTGCGTGAGTTTCGCCGAGCCGCATTTCGGGCACTTCGTCGGCACACTCGCAGCACGGGCATGGCCCTCGACGATTTCCACCCGAGAATCGAGCGCCGGAACCATCTCGTTGCAATCCGCGCAGTGCCAGATGGGAATGCGATGTCCCCACCAGAGCTGCCGCGAGATGCACCAGTCGCGAATGTTGTCGAACCATTGCAGCAGGAGGGTTCGCTGGTTGTCCGGCACCACCTCGATCGCGTCCGCCACCACGGCTTCTTTTGCCGGCGCCGCCAGCGGCTTCATTTTCATGAACCACTGCGTCGAAATGCGCGGTTCGACGATCGACTTGCAACGATCACACACGCCCACCGCATGCATGTGCTCTTTCACGCCTTCCAGTAATCCGAGATCCTTCAGATCGGCGATGATTCGGGCTCGCGCCGCAAAGCGCTCCACTCCCGCATATTTCCCCGCCGCCTCGTTCATGTGGCCGTCGGGCGTCATCACGTCGATTTCGGACAGGTTGTGCCGCTTGCCGACTTCGAAGTCGTTCGGATCGTGCGCGGGCGTGATCTTCACCACGCCAGTGCCGAACTCCCGATCCACATATGAGTCAGCAATCACCGGAATTTCGCGGTTCATCAGCGGCAGCATCACCGTCTTGCCCACAAATCGCCGATACCGTTCATCGTCCGGATGGACCGCCACGGCCGTGTCGCCGAGCATCGTTTCCGGACGAGTAGTCGCAACCACCAAAAAGTCCTTCGATCCGGCAATCGGATAGCGGATATTCCAGATTTCTCCCGTGCGCTCGTGATGTGCCACTTCCAGGTCGCTGATCGCCGTCTGGCAGCGCGGGCACCAGTTGACCATGTAACGCCCGCGATAAATCAGTCCTTCGCGATACAGGTGCAGAAATGCTTCGAGGACCGCGCGATAAGGTTTCGGTTCCAGGGTGAAATGCTCGCGCGTCCAGTCGCAGGAAGCTCCCAGGCGAATCATCTGGTCCTTGATCACGCCGCCGCTTTCGGCCTTCCACTTCCACACGCGCCGCTCGAATTCGTCGCGTCCCAGATCCTGGCGACGGATCCCTTCTTTCGCCAGCTGCCGTTCCACCACAAATTGCGTCGCGATTCCTGCATGGTCCATGCCCGGCAGCCACAGCGTGCGGTCGCCCTTCATGCGGTGCCAGCGAACCAGCATGTCGATCTGCGTGTGCTCCAGCAGGTGGCCGATGTGAATCGATCCGGTGACGTTCGGCGGTGGCAACGCAATCGAAAATGCCGGTCCGTCGGCCGAGTTCTCCGCGCGAAACAGTTTTTCCTGAAACCAGGCCTTGGCCCAGCGCTCTTCGATCTCCTGCGGCTCGTAGGCCTTGGGAATTTCTCGCGGCATTGCGTTCCTAGGGAATTGAATTTTCTGCGGAAGTCAAACTATCAATATACGGAAGCGGCGCTCGGGGCGTCAATCTGCGCGACGCACTTCGCCGGATCGACAAATGTGGAGATCGGATGCTGCGACTGAGCGGAAGGTCCGCGATTTGGAATAACAATCCTCAGCGGATCGTTATTTCAGCTTTTTCGCGGTCTCGTTCTGCAGAAGATTTTCGACCAACGGCTTAAGGACGCTCTGCGATAGCAGATCGTGTAGTTGAGGTTCGAGCTTTTCGAGCACTTTGCGCACCACCGCATCCACCGTGGCAGGATCGGCCGCGTTGTTCTCGGATTCGTTAAATCCGGAAGTCATCGACGGAGGAGGGACCAAGAATGGAATATCTTTCAGCGCCTCACGGTTCGGTGGCACCATCGTTGGGATGCGCTCATTCACTTCTGGCTCCGGTGCCTGCTCCCACGGAAAACCCTCGCGTCCCGCATTCGCCGCAGATTCTTCTTCATCGGTTGCAGGCGCTGGCGGAGGCGGAGCGAAGAAGGAATGAATCGGCGCCATTTCCTGCGCGTGAATGCCATAGTCGGACGGCCCGTGCGCTTCTTCCTCCATGAGCAGGGGTTCAGGAGTCACTCGCACCGCCGGCGGTTCAACGAGCGCTGGGTCCTTGAAAGAAACGGGGGCGTCCGCACCGAATGGCTCAGGCTCAAGAGCCCGCTCGGGCAATGCAGCCTCGTGCCCAAGAGGTTCGGCCGGAGCTTCTGTAGGCATGATTTCCGATTCCGGCGTGGTTTGCGTTGTGGACGCTGCGAAGATTGTGGTGCTCTGCCCAGGCTCGTCGGCAAAGAAACCGTCTTGCTCGTCTGGTTGCGCAGTCGGTGTGATCTCTTTTTCGGCAGGCGCAAAAGTTGCCTCTTCTGAAGCCTTGGCCTCTGCCTGTTGTTCGCTGAGAGCGGACATCCAACCGCCTGCCGGATAATCGGTAGCTCCCTTCGCTACCGCGTCCATCCAGTGAGTCGCTTCCGGCACACTCGCCGGAACAATCGGCGCAGCGTCATTCGAAACCGTGCTTCGCTCGCTCTCGCGCTCCATTGTGGCCGCTGGCGGTTCGTAGGATTCTGCCTTCGGGACGATTTCGTCGAAAGGCATTGGCGCTGCGGGCTCGACTTGCTCGTCAGCCGCAGCGGACTCTATCGTGGCTGAAGAGAAGCTCGGCGTTTGCTCGACAATTTCATTCGTCGATACGGGAGAAGATTCCTGGTCGGCGTCGGGCATCGAAACGTGCCGCGGCGGATAGTCGCTTTCGGAAGGGAACGAGGCCGAGTCCATGTCCTCTGAAGCAAACGCTGGTTTGTTCGCAGCGTCTGCCGGTATCTCAAAGTCCATTGCAGACCTGCGCCAATCCTTTGCCGTAGTGGCTTCGTCAAGCTCCTCTTCTTCGGCTTCGTTCTCGCTAAACTCTGCTTTCGGCGCCTTCGCGGCCTCGGGCTCATCCTCGAGCGTACGGCGGCCCTTCCCAAAACCGTAAACAAGCGCCGCTTCTTCCGGCGTCGGTTCGGGGAATTCGGGCAGTGGCTTGGGTTCGGCGCGCGCAGGAATTTCGAGTTCAGGCGCGGGAGGCATTTCCACCACCTGCTCCTTTGCCTCTTTCGCCTTGGCAAGCTCGGCTGCGACTCTCGGGTTCTTTTCGAGAGCGGACGTCACCATCGCGATCAGGGGATCGGGCGGGACAAACGGTTTCTTCAGCACGCCATCAGCGCCGACGCGTCGGGCCTCTTTTTCGTCGAGCGGATCGAACGCGCCCACCAGCAGAATCACCGGTACGTGCGAGAATCTCTGATCCTTCTTCACGAATTCGCAGACTTCATAGCCGTTCCGAACTGGCATGAAAATATCGGCGAGGACCAAATCGGGATCGACGTCGGGAATGCGTCGCACGGCCGCTTCGCCGTTGCCCACCGACACTACCTTGATCCCGCGCTCTTCGAGTGCCAGAGAAACCATCTTCTGTATGTTTGTATTGTCGTCGGCGATTAAGATCTTGGGCACTGGTTTCCCCTACCGGCGCGCCTGTGCGGAAATGCGCCGGCCCTCATCCCTTCCCTACCTTCCTATTGCAGCACTACGCCGGGGGAGCGTCAACGAAGTCAAGAAGCGAGGTTGCTCCAATTGTCAGTAGCCGGTAAGCCCTAGATTCAGAGGGGGATTATCTTGTGGATGCCCTTCTTTTTCTTGCTGCTGGATTCATTCTTGGAATCGTCTTTGTTATCGGAAGACTGGCTGTTCGATTGTGCGCTGCCTGAGGATGCCGCGGTCTGCGAGTTCTGCCCTTGCGATGCGTTTGTGGAAGGAGTGGAGGAAGTCGAGGAATTGGACGCGGTGGAGGAAGCCGCAGCCGGCGCAGCTGCTGCCGCCGCCGGTGGCGCGGGAGCCGCCGAGTTCGTTGTCACGGTATTTGGTTGCGACGGATCGGTAGATACGCCAGACAGCGTGCTGGCTGAGGGCGGGACCGTGGTTGGGGTGCTGTTATCCGGAGCGGCAGCTCCGCCATTCGGGGCACCCGCCGAATTGGCGTTCGCTGGATCGGTCGCGCCGTTTGCGCCACCGTTCGCAGTGGTGTTCGCGCCAGGCGCGTCGATGATTTCGGCGCCGGCAGTCGTGCCGGGAACCGTGCTATCGGTGTCGGTGACACCGGTTTCGACTGGCGTGTCGTTCTCACCTGCGTTGTCAGTAGCCGCCGCGACCGGCTTGGCGATGACATCGAACGACGGACCAGCCGCGCCCTGCCGAAGCACATCGGTCGCCGAAAGCGCATCGTCCGGCGGGTTTAGATTCGGATCGCCGGCTTGCGCCGCGTCGATCACGTCTGGTTTCGAATCGATGAGGCTTTTCGGGAAACGCGTCAAAAAGAAGCCGTGGTGTGCGTCTGCATAGCGCTGATCGTTCTGCATCCGCTTCATCGCGTTGGGATCCGCGGCAGGCGCTGTCATGCCCATCGCGGTCAGGCGAGCCTTGGCCTCGCCCGCGTGCTCCGAAAGCGGATAATCGCGAAGGATTCGGTCGTAGCACTTTGCGGCAAGGTCCGCCCAATGGTTTTTGTCGTCTTCATTCTTCGAGGCTTGCTTGGCGCGATCGTAAATCGTTCCGAGCATCCAGAGCGCATCGTCACTCTGGCTATAGAGCGGGTAGCGTTGGGCGACTTCCATTAGTCGCGCTGCGGCAGCGGGATAATCCGGTTTCAGAAAGTAGAAGCGGCCGATTCTGTACTCGCCGTCGGCCAGAACCTCTTGCGAGTCGCGCAGGTCCTGCTCCGCCTTAGGTGCCAGCGGACTCTGCGGATACTTCAGGAGAAACGCCTGGAATTCGTCCTCGGCAGCCTCGGCCTGTGACGCATCGCGATCGGATTTCTCCATCATTCGGTAATGGCACATTCCGACTTGCATCTGCGCATAGGCTGCTTCATCCAGAAATGGAAAGAAGACGATGAAACTCTTATATTCCGCGATCGCCTGCGTCAGGTTGGAAGTGCCGCCTTCCTTGTAATAGGAATCCGCAGTTCCCAGTTTAGCTTTGGCGAGATATTCGCTATCGGGATAGGTGTTGATGAGCGTTTGATATTCGAGGCGACCCTCGGTG
>JASHRI010000068.1 GCA_030037435.1 Candidatus Acidiferrales bacterium
AATTGCGGAACGCTGCGGATACTCAGCCAAATTACTCGATCTTTGGTGGAACGATTGTGCCGCGCTGGGGGGTTGATCCTCCGCCTTGGGTGCGATGGGTTGAAAAAGGGCCCGTTTATACGCTGACTGATCCGTCGATGAAGGAGGGGCACATACCTGCGTTCATGGTCTACGGGCCGAACATGGCGATTCGAACCGCCTTGTTCCAATCGGGCATACGTTTTGACCCCTCCGTCGGTCCGCGAGGCTCCAGTTACGCGATGGGAAGCGAGACTGAGCTGACCATGAGGCTCGAGCGACATGGACACAAGGCTTGGTATGTACCCAGCGCTGTGGTGGAACACTTCATTCGCGATTATCAAGTATGCAAGTCGTGGGTATTCAAGCGCGCGCTAAGGTACGGCCGCAGCTCTTTTCGTCTGCGGCATGTGAGTACGTGGCATGAAGTCGGCTCAGTGATACCGCGATATTATTTGCGGCAAATGAATTTCTTCCGCCAGGTGCTCGAAGAGCAGATTAAAATGGACTGGGCTTGGCTCAAATCAAGCGAACGGGAGTTATTCTCTGCCCACTGGCGGCGCAACTGCATGTTAGGAATTGTCCATGAAGCCCATCTCTGGCATCGACTTTCTAGCGGGGACTCGGCAAGGCGAAGACTGCTGAGCCAAAACTCGAAAACTGATCCTTCCACTGCTGATCAGTAAGCCGCAGTGATTCTAGTCAGAGGCGCCGGCCGCATTCAGGTTTACGACGTTCCCAAAGCCACGTCATCCAACAGCTTTACATTTTCACCGACGATTTAAACATCCTCAGATCGTTGCGACCTTGGCCAGCTCAGGGTACCGCTGCACCAGGGTGGACGGCACATCGACCTTCGACCCCTGAAGCATCGCCATCAGTTCGAGTGCATTCACCGTGGCTTTGCCCAAATTGTGATTGTTGGCTACCACAAATGTGGCTTCAGTTTTTGCCGCAACCTCCTCGGCGCGCTCTTTCCATTGGCTGAGTTCTTTTTCTGAGTAGAGGTAGTCAAAGCGGTCGCGAACATTGGTCTCGGCGAACCACTGCTTGTAATTTCTTCCGTGAAGGCGGATGTACCCGACCTCGGTTGTGGCCGCTGCGCCAGGCCGGATGGCCCTGCCCAGCAAGGGCTGATCGATATTGCACAGCCCAACGTGAAGTTCCGCCAGCCATTGCAGCACTTCAGGCTGATTCCAGCTCGCGTGCCGAACTTCAAGCACGAGCGGGTACTCGCGGAACTGGTGGACAAGCCGTTCAACGTAGCCTCGATTTTCGTCCGTCAACTTGAACGAGATTGGGAATTGAGCAAGCACCGCTCCTAATTTGCCATGCTCGGCGATCGAATCGAAGCCCGCTTTCGTCTCCGTCGCGTCCTTGTCTGAAAATCGAATCGTCTTAGCAGATGTCGGCTCGACAACAGCAACGGGCGAGTGCGTAAAAACCCGGTAGAGTTTAGCCGTAAAGACGAAATCCCGATTTGCGCTCGCCGCGGCTCTGCACCACTCGCGCGCGGCAGCGGGCTTGATAGGGCCATAAAACGAGGTGTTGATCTCAACCAGACCCAAATAGTGTGCCAGGTATTCGAGCCTTTGCGCCCCCTTTAACGAGGAGGGATAGACGATTCCCGCCCAATCTTCGTACGAGAATCCCGCCACGCCGATTTTGATTTTCCGGGACACAATTAGGGACTGCTGGCCATTCCGAAAATATCAACGTAAGAGCACCCACGCGTTGTCAGAGCACGGCGAGGAATCTCCTCTTGCCTTACGACTCATTGCGGAATCGCCGCAAAAATCGAACTATTCGCGCGCGGTGGGCCGCCCAAACGTCCGCGATAGCATCACCGCCATCAGCAGGCCTCCAACTCCTGTAATCGCTGCATCCGGGATGTGGCGTCCGTGAAATGCACCGACGTGCCATACAAGAATGTATCCGATCACCGCATTGAGCGTACCCCACAGCACGTTCACGGTCGGCGAGGACAGTCCCTTTCCCGGGGGCGAAGCGAATGGACTGGGAAACGAGCGGCCGGAGACTCCATTGACGAAATGCGGTACGGCGTTCACAAGAAAAGCGCCGCCGAAAAAATAAGCAAGGTAGATATACCAGGGCATGGCTTCCTCCTTTTCTATGGGTTTGGAAAAGCGGAGACCAGCGACGGCCGGATAATAGCACGCGGCGAGGGCGCCGCCGCCGAACCTTGCAGTTTGAAGGAACTCACTCATTCAATGTGTTCAGTAGAGTTTGAAGCATTTTCGGGCGCGGAAAGCGGCCTTAGCGACAGTCGAAAATTCTTTGATGGCCCTCTTGAAAGTGCAGGGCGACTCCACCGTGCGCCGTCATGGGCGAGGGAATGCGCGGTTTGGACCTCAGTGACACCAGCGGACACGAACTCGGGGGAGAAGCGTAAGCGCCTAAGCTAGGGTGTTTTGCCTTGGGTCTCGTGCTCTTTCTTTCCAGCACCACAAAAGGGTCCCGCAGCACGTCTTCTGGGCGGTTCGAAAAGCTGCGCCAGCAATTGGAGCTCTGGTTCTCCATCGGGAGGAACATTTCAAATAACTTTTGAACTCATTGGCAGCGTGCTCAAAACGACAATTCCGGCCCCAATCCAGTTACCGAGATGGATGTTGGCGCTGTTGGAGCTCTTCGCGGGCTGTAGCAGCATCGACCAGGCGTCAGTGTGACTTCGAAATCCAGTTCTTACTGCGCATTAAAGTGTGCGGCAGAATTCGGTCGCCAACAATGAACGAGGAATACTTTCGAAATATTCGAGCCTCGTCCTTGGTGTCGCAAAACTCCACTATGATCAAATCCCGCAT
>JASHRI010000069.1 GCA_030037435.1 Candidatus Acidiferrales bacterium
CGTGGAAACCGTATCGGCGAACGCCTTGATCGAAAAGCTCTCGCGGCAGGGCGAATCGCATGGCCGCTTCCGGCATGGTCGTGTGAAATGCGGTATCGAAGCATGCGAATTGCGGAGCGTGCGGGTAGGATTGCTCAGCCTTCTTGATCAACTCAAGGGCGACTGGAATGTGTAGCGGCGCCAGGTGCACGCAAGCCTCTAGTTCCCGCAGAACTGCCGGCGTGATAGGCTGATGAACGGTAAGGCGAGGCCCTCCGTGCACCACGCGATGGCCCACCGCAGACGGCGCAGTCGACGCCAGTTCCGCGAGCCATCGCGAGGCGTGATCGAGCGCATCGCCTTGAGATACCAAGCCGACGTTCTCGGATCGCAGGATCCGGCCATGTTCATCTTTCAGCTCAAGCTTACCCGCGCCACGTCCTATGCCATCGGCCAAACCGTCAAATAGCGGCCGTTCTTCGCTCCCGTCACGCAGATAGAGTCCGAACTTCAGCGATGACGATCCAGCGTTTATTACGAGAATTAACTCAGCGGACAACGAATTTTATCCTTCCGCTCACGAGGTATCGGGAAGACTTGCAGGCGTCGCCACGCTGGCGATGTCGTCGATGCGAATAATACCCGGGCGACAGTACACTGCGAAAACGAAAGGTATGTCAAGATCGTGGGAATATCTCATTAGCGCTAAGTATCGAGGCATAGTGGCTTCATGGAATTCCACGTAGGAGTAAGACCCGTATGACGATCACTGTGAATTCGAAAGCGTCAGTCGAGCCTCCTCAACAGTTCCTTGACCCCGACGATCTTCGCAAGATGGACGCCTACTGGCGCGCGTGCAACTACCTCTGCGCCGGGATGCTCTACCTGCGGGACAATCCGCTCCTAAGGGAGCCGCTCCGACCCGAGCATTTCAAGAATCGATTGCTGGGTCACTGGGGTTCCGATCCCGGCCAGACGTTTGTCTGGGTTCACCTCAATCGCGTCATCCGGAAATACGACCTGAACATGATCTATATCTCCGGCCCCGGCCACGGCGCCCCAGCGATGATCTCAAACGCCTATCTTGAGGGCGCCTACTCAGAGGTATATCCGGAGAAAAGCCAGGACGAAGCCGGAATGCTCAAGCTCTTTCGGGCCTTCTCGTTTCCCGGACAGCTTGGAAGCCATTGCACGCCGGAAGTTCCCGGCTCCATCCATGAAGGCGGCGAACTCGGATATAGCATCGCGCACGGCTTCGGCGCGGCCTTCGACAATCCGGATTTGATCGTCAGTGTGGTTGTCGGCGATGGCGAAGCGGAGACCGGCCCGATGGCAACATCGTGGCACTCCAATAAGTTTTTGAATCCCATTCGAGATGGCGCCGTGCTACCCATTCTGCATCTGAACGGCTACAAGATCGCCAATCCAACCGTTCTGGCGCGCATTTCTCCCGAAGAATTGGAGCATCTCTTCACGGGATACGGCTGGACGACTCACTACGTCGAGGGTGACGACCCCATCGTGATGCACCAGCGAATGGCCGCTGCAGTCGAATCCTGCGTGGAGGAAATTCATTCGATTCAACAGCGCGCGCGAAGCACGGGAAAGCCTGATCGGCCGCGCTGGCCAATGATCGTCCTTCGCTCGCCAAAAGGTTGGACAGGGCCGAAAGAGGTAGACGGTCATAAGGTGGAGAATTTTTGGCGCGCTCATCAAATTCCAGTGCTCGACGTCCAATCCAATCCGGAACACATGCGAATCGTCGAACGTTGGATGCGAAGCTATAAGCCAGAGGCGCTGTTCGACGACCGCGGCACCTTAATGCCTGAGTTGCGCGAGCTTCCGCCGAAGGGCGAGCGGCGGATGAGCGGGAATCCTCACGCCAATGGTGGCAAACTGCGTCGCGCTCTGAATCTTCCGGATTTTCGCGAGTACGCCATTCAAAGCAACGCACCCGGAAGTAAGGATGTCTCGCCAACGGAAACGCTCGGCAAGTTTCTGCGCGATGTAATGCGCAACAACATGACCAGCTTCCGCCTGTTCAGTCCCGACGAGAATGCATCCAATCGGCTTCAGGATGTATATCAAGCAAGTTTGAAGACATGGCTAGCTGCAATCAAACCAGAAGATGTCGACGGAACAGACATTGCTCCCGATGGCCGCGTAATGGAGATGCTTAGCGAACACACACTCGAGGGCTGGCTCGAAGGCTATCTCCTCACCGGTCGTCACGGGCTCTTCAACACATACGAAGCCTTCGTCCACGTCATCGACTCCATGTACAACCAGCACGCAAAGTGGCTCGAAAAGTCCAAACTCGAGCTCGATTGGCGCGTACCAATCTCCTCGCTCAATCTCTTGATCACGTCGCTCGTCTGGCGCCAGGACCACAATGGCTTTACCCACGAGGATCCCGGGTTCCTGGATCTCGCAAGCAACAAGCGCGCGACAATCACGCGCATTTATCTTCCTCCCGATGCAAACTGCTTGCTCAGTGTCGCGGACCACTGTTTGCGAAGCCGCGACTACGTCAACGTCATAGTGGCCGACAAACAGCCCCATCTCGTTTACCTCGACATGGACTCCGCGATCATCCATTGCACCAAAGGCATCGGAATTTGGGAATGGGCGAGCAATGATTCCGGAGAAGAACCGGATGTCGTCATGGCAAGCGCGGGCGATGTTCTAACCCAAGAAGCCTTGGCTGCCGTTGCCATTCTTCGGCAGCATCTTCCCGATCTCAAGATTCGCTTCGTGAACGTCGTCGACTTATACCGGCTTCAGCCGGATACCGAGCATCCCCATGGGCTAAGCGATCGGGACTTCGATTCGTTGTTCACCAAAGATAAGCCGGTGATCTTCAACTTCCACGGCTATCCGTGGCTGATTCACAAGTTCACGTATCGCAGGACGAATCACGTCAATATCCACGTGCGTGGGTACAAGGAGAAGGGCAATATCAACACTCCGCTGGAACTGGCGATCCAAAATCAGGTCGATCGCTTTAACTTGGCAATCGACGTCATCGACCGGGTTCCACGCCTGCAGGAATCCAGCGCCCACCTCAAGGAGCGGCTGAAAGGGCAGATCATCGAGAGCATCAACTATGCCCATTCGGAAGGCGTGGATAAGCCTGAGATCCGAAATTGGCGCTGGCCTTCGGGACACAACTTGCAGCAGGTTGCGGCTGCGGGTAGCTAGTCCGTCGCGGCGTTCCGTTGGTGAGTTTATCCCGGGGATTCGTGGATGCAACTTTCGCTTGCCGCGGCATCGCCGCGTCCGCCAACGCCAGCAAATCGCTCGAGGGGAAATGTGGCGATCCCCGCGGTCGTGTTGCCGGCTTCCGCCGCCTTTGTCAGAATTCTCCTCATCC
>JASHRI010000070.1 GCA_030037435.1 Candidatus Acidiferrales bacterium
GGGAGAAGCGCAAGCGCGGCAGGCGATTGAGAATCGGGCTGGGCTGAAGACCATCGAGAAAATAATTTCGGCGGCGGCTCCTGCGGATTTGCAGGGCGCGATTTTGCGTTATGAGCCGCTAATCGCGGGAGCGGGAGACGCGGAGGTGGCCGCGTACAGGAGCCGCGTGGCGAGCGTGACGCCGGAGCAATTGGCGACGCTGATCTACACGTCGGGAACGACGGGCGAGCCAAAGGGCGTGATGCTGACGCATGCGAATCTCACGTCGAATGCGATGGGCTTTAGCGAGGACTCGGAGCTGAAGCCGGGAGACATTCAACTGTCGCTGCTGCCGCTGGCACACGTGTACGAGCGGACGATGGATTACGGCGCGATCTTTCGCGGTGTGAGCTTGGCGTACATTCCGCAGCCGGAGACGGTGGCAGAAGAGCTGGTGGCGGTGCGGCCGACGATTGTGGCTGCCGTGCCGCGATTTTACGAAAAGATCTACGCGAACATTATCGAAACCGGCCGGCGAACGGGCGGCGCGCGCGAAAAGATTTTCAATTGGGCGCTGGGCGTGGCGCACGAAGCGGGCCCTTGGCGCGCGTATGGCAAGAAAGCGTCGATGGGATTGCGAATGCGATGGCGGATGGCCGACTGGCTGGTTTATTCGAAGATTCGCAAAGGAGTGGGAGGGCGGATTCGAATTTTCAGCGCGGGAGGCGCTCCGCTGGCGCCGGAACTGGCGGAATTCTTTTGGAGCGTGAACCTGCCGGTGTATCAGGGCTACGGGCTGACGGAAACTTCGCCGGTGGTGACGGCAAATACGGTGAAGGTGAATCGGGTGGGGACGGTGGGGCGTCCGATCAAAAATGTGCGGGTGAAGATTGCGGAAGACGGCGAGGTACTGGTGAAGGGGCCGTGCGTGATGGAGGGTTATTACCACAAGCCGGAAGAGACGAGGGCGGCGTTCACGCCGGATGGATGGTTTTGTACCGGGGATATTGGGCGGCTAGACGCGGACGGATTTTTGATCATTACGGACCGCAAAAAGGAGTTGCTGAAGACGTCGGGCGGGAAATTCGTGGCGCCGGCGCCGATCGAGAATTTACTCAAGACGTCGGCGCTGATTTCGAATGCGATGGTGGTGGGCGACCGGCAGAAGTTTGTATCGGTGCTGATCGTGCCGAATTTCGGGACGATCGAGGCGGAAGCGCGCAAGGCGGGGCGCGAATTTGCGGGGCCCGGGCAGATGGTGAATGACGGATGGGTGCGGGATTTGCTGGGCGCGGAGATCGAGAGATTGACGTCGCAGCTGGCCGGGTATGAAAGGCCGAAGCGGTTTGCGTTGATCGAGCAGGATTTTACGTATGCGAATGGCGAGTTGACGTATACGCTGAAGTTGAAGCGAAGAGTGATCGAGGAGCGGTATCGCGATGTAATCGAGCAGCTGTACGCGGATGTGGAAGAGCCAAGGCCGCAGAGGGTGTAGCAAGCGGCGCGCTGTGGGTGCGCGACCAACGGGCGATGTAGAATAGGCATGGAGAAAGATGATGAGCGACCAATTGGTGATTGCGGGGCGAGGGTTCAATTCGCGGTTGATTGTGGGCACGGGGAAATACCGGAGCTTCATCGAGATGGGGCAGGCGCACGCGGCGTCGGGCGCGGAGATGGTAACGGTAGCGGTGAGGCGCGTGAATTTGACCGACCGGACGAAGGAATCGCTGCTGGACTATATCGACCGGGAGAAGCTGTTCATTCTGCCGAACACGGCGGGATGCTATTCGGCGGACGAAGCAGTGCGGACGGCGCGGCTGGGACGCGAGGTGGGACTGTCGGACTGGGTGAAACTGGAAGTGATCGGCGACGAGCAGACGCTATTTCCTGACACCGAGGAATTGATTCGTGCGACGAAGACGCTGGTGAAGGAAGGATTCACGGTGCTGCCGTACACGAGCGACGACTTAATTGTGGCGCGCAAGCTGGTGGACGCGGGCGCGGCAGCAGTGATGCCGTTGGGAGCGCCGATCGGGTCAGGCATGGGCATTCAGAATCTGGCGAACCTGCGCATCCTGCGGGAGCGGATCACGGAAGTGCCGATGATCGTTGACGCGGGCGTGGGGACGGCATCGGATGCGGCGATCGCGATGGAGCTGGGCGCGGATGGCGTCTTGATGAATACGGCGATAGCGGGCGCGCAGGATGCGGTGTTGATGGCGGAGGCGATGCGCGCGGCGGTGGAAGCGGGACGCAAAGCGTTTCTCGCGGGGCGAATCGAGAAAAAACTGTACGCGACGGCGTCGAGTCCGCTGGCAGGCGTAGTGAAGTGAGATTCTACGAAATCCTTTTGCTGGGCGCCGTGAACGGCGTGATAGCCCTGTACTATCTGCGCGCGTATCAGCAGGGAATGCCGCTCGCGCGATTGATACCGCTCGCGCTAGTGACGTTCATCGCGGTGAACCTGGCGTCGTTCGCGGGGCGCATGCTCGGAGAGCGACGAGCGCGGCGACGACGAACGACGAGGTAGTTTTCCTTCCGGCGGAAGCCAAGCGCGTTCATTCAGACATTCACGTTCAGGCATTCAGCGAAAGAGAACGTGCCAGGTGATGTCGACCAGCGCGTGGACGAGCGCGCCGGGCATGAGCGAGCCGGATTTCATCCAGGCGTGGCCGTAGAAGAGGCCGGCGATGGTGGCAAGCGCCGCATACTTCCAGTTGGGGAAGGGCGCATGCACGATGTGCGAGAGGCCGAAGATGATCGCAGCGACGATCAGCGCCAGCCACTGATTTTTTAGCGATTTTGAGAGCAGGTTCTGCAGCAATCCGCGAAACAAAAATTCCTCGGGCCACGCGGTGAAAAGCAGGATGCCGAGCGCAGCCAAGGGAAGGGAACGGACGCGGCTTCGCGCGAGCGTGGGCGCCCAGACGATGAAATGCATTTTGATGCCGAGGGGAATGGCGATGGCGGCGAAGATGACGAAGTGAAGCACGAAGTTCAGCGTGAAGCCGCGGCGCCATTCGATGGCGTAGCCGATGCCGTCGAGGCGACGAAAAAAGACGAAGGCGGCGACGCCGACGGAAAGCGCGAGAAGAATCGTGAGCACGTGCGTCAATTGCTGCGGGTAGGGGAAGATTCGGTACATCCAGCGAAATTCGACTGGCAGCCAGAGCAAAATGGCGGCGGCGTAATCTTCCCAAGTGCCGGGCGGTTTGCCGAGGCTGGTGGCCAGAAGAAGCGCGGGAATTACGGCGTAGGCTGCGCCGGCCAGAATGAGTTTCGGATCGCCGTCGATTTCAAATGAGTAGATGAGGACTGCGAACAGCGGAAACAGAGGCACAAGAAAGCCGCCGCGCGAGCCGAGAGTGCGCTCAAGGAAGGCGATAACGCTGGGGACGGCGAGAAATAGTTCGAAGGCGAACAGACCCGCCGCGACGGCCAGGGCGAGGGCGAAGTGCGGGCCACTAAGGCCCAAACGGATCCCCTCGAAAGCCGCGAGCAGAACGACGATGGCCCAAAGGGCCAGCGCCACCACGAAGCTAATGCCCCGCGATTTTGTGTCAGCCGACATCGGACCGATTCTACCGGACGGTTGGCGCGCGCCGATAAAAACTTGATTTGCGGATTTCGGTCGGCGATTCTGATCGCTCGCGACAACGAGAGGGACGACAACGACGACACGGGCGGCAACGACTACAACGAAAACTACGACGGCAACGACGACTACGAGACAACGTCTGGCGTATATCGACTGGCTGCGCGGGCTGGCGTGCCTGGGAATGTTCGAGGTGCATTGCTACGACTCGTGGCTCGGCGGCGCGGCACGCAACGGGGCGTTCTACCGATGGTCGCAACTGCTCGGGTCGATTCCCGGGCCGCTGTTTATTTTCATCTCCGGCGTTTCGTGCGTGCTGGTGGCGGACCGGATACGCCGGAAAGGCGCACCAGAAAATCGGATCGCGATGCACACGATTCGACGCGGAGCCGAGGTTTTTGGGTTGGGATTGCTGTTTCGCGTACAGGAATTTACGTTGGGGCAGCCAGCGGCGCCGTGGACGGACCTGCTACGCGTGGACGTGCTGAACGTGATTGGGCTGACGATCGTGCTAATGGGCGTGCTGATGTGGATCGCGCGAAGCCGCAGAGCGACAACGATTGCGTCGGTTGGCATCGCGG
This sequence comes from Candidatus Acidiferrales bacterium, assembly GCA_030037435.1. Lineage (GTDB taxonomy): Bacteria > Acidobacteriota > Terriglobia > Acidiferrales > UBA7541 > Palsa-295. The sequence goes on from JASHRI010000070.1 coordinate 4,156, forward strand.
CAGTAGTCGCGCTGGTCACTCCGCTGATGTGGACCACATGGCAGCCGCGGTGGCTTCCCTGGTATCTCGAATCGTATATCAATGGTGTGCACATCTACGGCACGCCGCAACCATGGCTATTTCCGATTTTTCCGTGGGCGGCATTTGGATTTGTCGGGCTCGCGACAGGTTTGTTGATATTGAGCGAAGGCGCGATGAGGAAGCCGGCGCGAACGCTTGGGATTTGCGGAGCGGCCGGGGCGGCCTTATTCCTTGTCGCGTATTGGCTGGACGCGCGGCCCATCAAGCTTTACCCGGTTTACGATTACTGGCACACGAGCCCGAACTTTTTCGTGGCACGCGTTGGAGTGCTGCTGCTGGTTGTGTTCGCGGGATATGCGTGGTGCCGGTGGGGACTGGGAACAGTTGGCTTCAGTCCGTTGGCTCAGATGGGACAGACGTCGCTGCTGGTGTACTGGGTGCATATCGAGTTCGTGTACGGACGATTTTCGATCTTGCCGAAGCGTGCACAAACGATACCGATGGCGACGCTCGGACTCGTGATCATTTTTGCGGCGATGGTCTTGCTGTCGATAGCGCGGACGCGAACCAAGGGAAGAGGTGGCGAAATTCTAGCAGCTGTGCGCGAGTGGTTTGGCGCCGGAGAAAAAGCTAAGGCTTCTTCGGCGAGGGGGCCGATTGGGGGACTGGAGCGGAGGCGTCGCCCGGTTTCGACGGGACCTTGAAGATGTATTCGCCTGGCCGCGCGAGGCCCATTTCTTCACGAGCGATGCGCTCGACAGCAGACGGGTCGGTCTTGAGAGCTTTCACGCGATCTTGCAACTGGCGATTTTCGTCGTTGATGCGATTGATTTCCTGTTGAACCCGCCCGGCTTCCTGCTGCGAGCGACGCATGGCCAAGACGCCATGGGTGCCGAAAACGTCCTGAAGCAGCAGCAGCACCAGAGCCGCAGTGAGGAACCACGTGAAATTCCTGCGGAAGAATTCGCGCAGCTGCTCGGAGAATGAGACGAGTTGATCGCGAGCTGGATTTCGATCGCTCGGAGTCGGGTTCGGCGGGTTCATTGCATGATCCACGCCCGCGCGTCCTCGGCGAGCTTTTGAGATGCGGATAATGTGGCGGCCTCGGTGTAGATGCGGACGATAGGCTCGGTGCCCGAAGGCCGCATCAAGACCCAATCGCCGCTCTCAAAGATCAATTTCAAGCCATCCGCTCGATTGAGCGATGCGACGCGGCGCCCGGCGAACTCCTTGAAGTCGGCCCGCAATCGTTGAGGCAAATTGCCTTGTACATCCTCGCCGAGATCAAGATTCACTCGAATGGGCCAGAACTCCCGCCCAACGCGACGGAATAGATCGCGCAACTGCTCAGAGAGCGGCGCCTTGCGCGCTGTAATCATCTCGGCGACCAACAGGCAGGCCAGGACGCCGTCCTTTTCCGGAAGATGGCCGCGAATGGTCATGCCGGCGCTTTCCTCGCCGCCTAGCGCGATTTTGCCTTCTCTCAACAGCGGCCCCACGTACTTGAAGCCGACCGGCGTCTCGTAAACCTGAACTCCATGCAGGCGTGCGACGGCGTCGATCAAATGCGTGGTGGCCACACTGCGCGACGCGCCAAGCTTTTCGCCTCGCGTTTCGAGCAGATAGTCGAAGACCAACCCCAGAATGTGATTCGGCGAAACGAATGAGCCATCGCGATCCGCGATGCCAAAGCGATCGGCGTCGCCATCGGTGGCAAGACCGGCGAGGGCTTTCTTTTCGGCAACGGCCGCCTTAAGTGCGTTGAGATTTTCTTCAGATGGATCCGGCCCCGAACCCTCAAAGAGCACATCGCGGTTGGTGCGGATGGACGTTATAGCGACGCCGGCGTCCGACAGAATGCGATCAAGCCAGCCCGCACCGCAGCCATGGACCGCGTCGCAGGCGAAAGCGCCCTTCGCGTTCCGGAGTGTGTCAAAACGGACCACTTTGCGCAGTTGCTCGAAATATGGTCCGCGCGGGTCGATGAACTCGAATTCATCCTCAATCTCATGGTGCGAAGATTTTGAATCGTCGCGGATCGCCGCGGCGCGACGTTCGATATCGCGAGTCACTTCCGGCAAAGCCGGGCCGCCGTCGGGCCCAGAAAATTTCAAGCCATTGTAGGACGCAGGGTTATGGCTAGCGGTGATGTTGACGCCGCCGTCAAGCTTGCCATGAAGGATGGCATGGGAGATCGCAGGCGTAGGTGTCGGCTCATTACAAAAGAGAACGCGGCAGCCGTGAGATCGCAGAGTAGCCGCGGACGCAGCCGCAAATTCCCGGGAGAAAAAACGCGTGTCGTAACCGACGATGAGCGTCGGACACTTTCGAGACTCGCGGAGATGGCCGGCAATGGCAGCGGAAGCGCGGCGAACGCCTGCGAACGTGAAATCATCGGCGATAATTCCACGCCAGCCGGAGGTGCCGAAATGGATCGCTTGGCTCGCCACGGAGCGGTATTGTATCTTGTCGCGCAAGCAGCGCGTATCCGAGAATCGCTCGATAGCGAGTCGCAAGAGTAAAGCCTACGCGCCCTGACGAAGGACAACAGCTGGGCATGGCCGATCAGATCGTAGTGCTCTTCACGTGCAAATCGACAAAGGAGGCGCGCCGGATCGCACGCGCGTTAGTGGAACAGCGGCTGGCAGCTTGTGTGAACGTGGTTCAGAGCCCAGTCGAGTCGTCATACCGGTGGCGTGGCAGAGTTGAAACAGCCAAAGAGTTTCTGGCAATCGTGAAAACGTCTCGCAAAATGTTTCCAGCGCTTGAGGCGGGAATTCGCCGCCTGCACAGCTACAAAGTTCCTGAAATCATCGCCGTACCGATCGTTGAGGGCTCATCGGACTACTTGTCGTGGCTCTCGGAATCGGTCGGAAAGCCGGGAAAGCAACGACGAATGTCGTGAAGGCGACTTTTTGACGCGTGAATCGCGAGCTTAGGCACCGATTGGGCGTTCGGTACTGGGTCAGTGTGAATTTTAACTGCTTTTGTCACGATGAAGAAGATTCAAACTGACCCGCCCTGCGGCCTTCCCGGGGGCTTGCCGATCCCTGAAAGTTGGAGTAGAAGTGAACCAAATGCGTCGAACGAAGCACTCCAGGCGACCGATTGCAGCGTTCCGGTGGGGAATTATTCTGGCAGCCGGCTTGCTCTGCGGGAGTTTCGCCTTTTCGCAGCAGTCGCAGGATAGCCCTCCACAGTCTTCGCAGGGGCAGGGTTCGTCGGCGAAGAGCGATCAAAAAGATTCTGAATCTCCGAAGACCAAGCTAAAGATCGTGGTTACGTCGAAC
>JASHRI010000071.1 GCA_030037435.1 Candidatus Acidiferrales bacterium
AAGACTGTCATCTGCATTACTGGTACCCAAACGATAAGAGAGCCCAGCAGCTTTTTCAGCAGGCGAACTGAACGACGCAAACGCCCATAAAACTCGGGGGGACCACCGCCGGGTACGGATTGCAGTCGACCACAATCGGCTTCCACCTTCACGGGGCGGACCTCTGCGATTCGAGCCGGACGAACTGTGCCCCAAATATCTCCGCTCTGCTATCTTCCACGAAGCGTCTCGGTCCACGAGATTGGGCCCTCCCCACAACATCTAATCATCCGGAGTTTTACGGATGCTCGGCGAGAAGTTCCAACGGTCGCGGTCCGATATAGATATACGGCCCCAAGATGGGGGGCAGCTCCCCCCACTTCGATTGTGGGCGCGTAACGGCAGAACTTGTATACGGAATGTGTGCCGCCGAAGCGATGCTTCGCCGCGTTCACGTGCCGCTTCATAGACGGGTCCCCATCTCGCACCCACCATCTCAGGGGTCGTAATAACTAGAACGCGACACCCGGTTCACGGAACCCGGTGCCAGCAAACGAGTTCGACACTAATCTGCATCTAAGCAATCTGGAGGCGGAGGAGTGCCAAGCTTGCCGGAGGACGGAGTCCATAGAATCGCCCACATGGGGAACGGTTATGCGAACACGAATCCTTGGTTCACGACTACATCTCGCCTTATTCGCTATCTTGCTGATCGGTTTTTCATGCCCTCGTGCACATGCCGGCGTTGGCGTTGTTCTCAACGAGTCGCTCGACACCAGCGCCCAGTGGGTCACCGGCTCGGGACATACGGCCATATACTTCTCGCGCATTTGCCCGGCTTCGCCTGTCAAGCTTCGCCTCTGCCGTCCGGGCGAAAACGGCTCAATAATGAGCAACTACACCAACATCGGCGAAGATCAGCGCTACGAATGGAATATTGCTCCGCTTGATGTCTACCTTTACGGAGTTCACGACCCCCGGCAACGGCCTCTTTTCAATTCGCCCAAATTGAAGGCCCTCCTCGAGCAAAGATATCGCGTGCAGGACCTTTCCGATTACTGCACCACGAAAAGCTGCGTCACCAGCGAAAAGGCGGAATGGAGAGAGATGGTCGCCGCCACCATGTCGCGCAGCATTTATATCTTCTACGTCGATACCACTTTGCAGCAGGACCTCGACTTGATCGCGCAGTTCAACTCGCTTCCCAACAAAGACCAGTTCAATGGCGCAGTCAATAACTGCGCTGATTTCGCAAGGAGAATTCTCGATACCTACTTTCCGCATTCGGCCCATCGCGATCTGATCGACGATTTTGGAATGACCAGTCCCAAGGCCGTGGCTCGCAGTTTCACCCACTACGCGTTGAAGCATCGCGATCTGCAACTTTCCGTACTGCACTTTTCCCAATTGCCCGGAACGATCCACTTGAGCAGCGAGCCGCGCAACGGAACCGAGCAGCTATTCCGTTCCAAGTTGCTCGTGCCCATGGGCATCTTCGCCTACCATGAGCTGGCGGTGGTCACCGCTGTCTATCTCGTGCATGGACGCTTCAGTCCGGAGCGAGAATTCGAAGCCCATCCTGCCGTAGAGACGGCGGATTGGTCCGCCCAATCGTCAGAGGTCTTGCCGATTTCTGCGCGCCAAGGCCAAGGCCAAATCGAAGATTCGCGCCCCGATTTGCCCCGAGCCGCTGACAACGCGCGTGAGCGCGAGGAAATCGTCGGTACGAGGGCTGACTGGAAAGCCTACCGGCGCCAATTCCGTACGATTGTGAAAGACGCCGTTCGCGAACGCCTGATTCCCAGCAGCGACTACCCCGGCGAGTTCTTCTCGCAGCTCAACAGTTGCAGCGAGCCGTACGCCGCCGCCGACGGCTCCCTATGGCTGGAAGTTTTCTGCCCGAATGATGCCGGTGAATTGGGCGTCGGCGCAGACAGCATCTTTGCCCCTGGAAGCGACCCCCATTTGGCGTTCTTATTTCTCTTGGCGCGCATTCACGACGTTCTGAAAAGCCCCAAGCACCGCCGCGAAACAATGTTAGAGTTCACCGAAGATTGGTCGCGGCTCGAATACGCGCGGAATAGAGTTCTGAATATGAATGCTCTTGCATCTGAGCCTTCAGGCTCTGTCGGCGCAAACTGATTCTGGGGCCGCCGAGTTCCGCTCGGGGAAATTGATCTTGTTGAGCTGCATTCTGTGTATCGATTCAATCGTGCTCCGCTCCGAGGCATTTCGATCGCGCTTGCGATAGTCCTCGCTGGCGCGCACGCAACGCGGGCAACCCCACCGCAACCGAACAATCCCGATGAGGCGCCGGCCATCGTGATTGGCTTTGTCGGAGGATTCGTCAGCCGCGATAACCGCGTCCATTCCGTGGTCCAACTCGCGGAAACTCTGCAGCAACGTCATCCGTCCGGCGTGGATGTGGAGGTCTTCGAAAATCGCCATGTCAACCAGGCGCATCAGCGCGTTCTCTCGCTTCTCGCATCAAACTCCCACGGAATCCTGACAAGTGAGGAGAAAAAAGACGCTCGAATCGCCCTTTACGGCCACAGTTGGGGTGGCGCGGCAGTCGTTCAGTTGGCGCGCGACCTGCAGCACGATGGCATCCCGGTACTTCTAACCGTCCAGGTGGACGCCGTTCCGAGGCATTTTGAGAATGCTTCGGTTATCCCCTCCAATGTTCTCGAAGCCGCGAATTTCTATCAAACTCATGGCGTTGTTCACGGTGTGAAAAGCATCCGTGCGGAGGATCCTTCAAGGACGCGGATTATCGGAAACTATCGCCTCGACTACACCAACAGCCCTGCCCCCTGCGCCAATTATCCCTGGTTCGACCGCCATATTCTGAAGTCGCACACCGACATCGAATGCGACCCGGTCGTCTGGTCCAAAGTCGCCTCCCTCATAACGTCAGCTATTACGCCGTAGCGCGAGCGTAAGCGAATCGCCTTCCGTTATTGCAGCGTAGCGAGACGCCGCCCGAGAAATTGCAAGCCTCAAACTGGTCGAGCACTTCCGTCAATCGAGAAGCTGGGCAACTAGATGTGCACTAGAAGACGATACTGTTATCGGCGGAGTTGGCGAGCGTGACAGCCTGGTTCATGCCGCGAAATTGAATGGAGAGCAGGGTGCGAGTGCCGGTTCTCGCAGTGGTGTAGGTGATCGCCGTGTAGTCACTCTTGGTGGGGAGCTTGACCCACTTTCCTGTCGCGGCACGACCGCTGTGGCTAGCCCCGACCAATTTCACACTGGCTTCCGCGCTGTACGCCTCCCAAGTGACAATAAGATCATCTCTTTCCGCAGCATCGGTGGGATTCATCCACAGCCCAACCAGGGTCAGCTGTCTGGAATGTTTGCTTAGCGAACGCGGCTTCAATCCCTGAGCCTGCAAATTCCCACTCGCGCGCTGCGCATCCGGCCCATTGTGGTAAGGGCCGACAAGCACCTGGTACGACTTCATCCATAGCAGGCTCCTGGGAAGTACCACTGTGCGAAAACCAAGTTCTTCTAGGTCATGTCTCTTCTCATTGGCAACCAACTGGTCTTTGAATTTTCCAACCTCGAAGTACTTCCCCAAAGGCATGCCGGAGTTGATCTCCAGGACGTCTTCAGCGTTCTCGTTTTCGCCCGGCTGATCCACTGCCTTAGCAGCCAGGACTTTCTCAGGTGAGGCGAGGTTTGCACCCTCAGGCGCGACAAGAAGCGGAGCGGGCCCTCGGGCCAGCAGCGGCAGAGAAGAGATCGAAGCCGACGGAACGGCGGGGGCGGGAGTTGTCGTCGGTGCAGGTTTGGAATAAATGCGAGGAGCGACAGTCGTCGGCTTCGGCAGTGGAGGCTTCTCATCGTTTGGAGATGGCGACGAAACAGGTATTGCTACCGCCGGAGCTACTCGCATCGGCGTCTGAACGGTCAATTCGGGTGCAGAGGCCGTGGACCAATGAGAGGAAGAGGGCGCGACGCGTGACTGTGGCTTTGGCTCAAACCGCTCGCCGAGCAAGATCAGCGCATCGCCAATTCGCTGCCGCGTGTGAAGTGAGAATAGCGCCGTCACAGTAACCGCAAACAGGAGACCCGTAGCCA
>JASHRI010000072.1 GCA_030037435.1 Candidatus Acidiferrales bacterium
CACCGGAGGCGCCGCATAGAGCGCCATGGGCGAGCCATTTTGCTCGCCGGCTGCTGCTATGGTACCGACTGTCGAGTCGCCTCCGGAGATCCCGTTCACGCTCCACGTGACGCCCGTCCCGGACGCTCCCGCCCCGGCGATGTTTGCCGTGAAAAGCTGCGCGCCGCCGGTCGGAACGCTTGCGCTCGCAGGCGAGACTGTAATCGTGACGCTGACGCCACTCGTCAGGGTCACACTCGCTGAACCGCTCGCGGATGTGTCCGCCTGGCTGACGGCCGTCACTGTTACCGTGGGCGGCGATGGCAGCCCGACTGGCGCCGTGTACGTGGCTACATCCGCGCCGCTCGACGCAATGGTGCCTGACGTCGAGTTTCCGCCGGCTACTCCATTCACTTCCCATGTCACGCCAGCATTCGAACTGCCGGTGACCGTCGCCTCGAATTGCTGCGTGCCGCCCAGCGCGATGGTTGCGCTGGACGGCTGCACAGTTACGGTCACAGTCGTTGCACCAGACGGTGGCGACGGCGTTGTAAATCCAGGCGGCGTGCCCGCCTTTCCGCAATTCGTTTCTGCGAACATCGCAAGGCACACCAGCACCAGCGGAATGGCCCGGCGCACTTTCCACCGGCAAGAAAGCGCTCTTGGTGAGGACGCTGGCCGTGTTCGCGTGTCCTCGCGCTCGCAAAGCGTTCGCATGTCGGCGAGTCGGGAGGCAAGGCGTGTGCCACATCGGAGCAGCGATCAGCGCCGTCTTGTCACGTAGGGATTCAGGAGCAAGCGAGCGGGAAACTGCGCGGTAACCTACTAGCTTGTGGGCGATTACCTGCATCGGAGCAAGTAGCACGCCGCCCTTCGATCTCGCGCCGCGATCACTCTGGGGCGAGCCGCGCAGGATTCCGCGTCCCAAACTGGCACGCGCACGTTCCAATCAGGAACTGGCCCGCCGAGCTTACCTCGTCCGACCGAGCGCAGCTCGCAGCGCGGCGTCGAAATCGGGGAAGCGAAAAGAATAGCCCATTATTGTCAGGCGCTCAGGTATCGCGCGCTGGCTCACCAGCAATAGCGCGTCCGCCATTTCGCCCAGCGCCATGCGCAGTGCAAAAGCGGGCGCGGGAAAAATTGCCGGCCGGTGCAGCGCTCGAGCGACGATCCGCGTGAATTCCGCATTGCGCAGTGGATTTGGCACCACCACATTGATCGGTCCCGCAAATCGCTCATCTTCAATTGCCGCGCGTACGATCCCGACCGCATCCTCAAGCGCGATCCACGACATCCATTGCTTGCCGCTTCCGAATCGTCCGCCCATGCCGAGTCGAAAAGGCAGCACCATTCGAGGCAGCGCGCCACCGTTCCGCGACAGGATCACGCCAAACCGCAGCAGCGCCGTTCGAATGCCCGCCTGCGCGGCGCGCGCTGCCTCCGCTTCCCACTCGCTCGCCAACAACGCAAGAAAATCGGTTCCAGGCGCACTTGTTTCCGTCAGAGTTTCGTCGCCGCGGCTTCCATAGAAGCCAACTGCCGAAGCGGACACAAATACCCGTGGCTTGCGCTGCAATTGCGCGAGCGCTGTCACCAGCAATCGCGTCGGATCGATCCGGCTGCTGCGAAGCAGCGCCTTGTAGCCGCGAGTCCAGCGCCCACCAGCGATACTCGCTCCGTTCAAATTCACCACGGCGTCGACACCTTCGAGCGCGGCCGCATCAATCTTTCCGGAGGCCGGATCCCACGGGATGTCGCCTGGCGATGCTGAACCGCGCGCTCGTACCAGACTTGTGACGCTGTGTCCATCGGCCCGCAGCGCGCCTGTAAGCGCCTTGCCCATTAGGCCCGACGCTCCAGATATGAGGATTCTCATCGCTTCGCTCGGATGCTCCATGGCTCTGGATGCATCGTCTACGCTACGGCCCGCAGCTTCGGCCCGTCAAGCGATCCGCCACGCGGTCGCGAATTTCAGCGCTTGTGGAACAGAAGTTGCCGCCGTACGTATCGAAATTTCCGCGCGGCAAACCATTCGTGTCCAGCAGTCGCTTAGCGAATTGAGATAGAATCCGCTTTCTTGTCCGCGAGGTGAGGATGAGCCACACGGGGCGGCAATTTGCAGGCGCGACGCTTTTCATCGCGTCATGTGTTTTCCTGTTTGCAATTTCGGGAGGTGCGCAGGACTCAAACGAAATTCCCGGATTTGCTCCCGCGCAGCTGGCAGCGGAGCGCCAACTCGAGGATAAGTTTCGCAGCATTCCCGATCCCGCGCATGCCGAAGCCAACCTGCGCCACCTCACCAGCGAACCCCACATGGCCGGCACCGAAGCGAGCCGCCGCGTGGCCGAATGGTTGCGCGACCAATACCGCAGCTACGGTTTCGACGCGGATATCGTCAGCTACAGCGTCTGGATGTCACTGCCGAGGCAGATAAAACTCGAATTGACCAAGCCATCGCACATGACCCTCGCCTCGCCCGAGCAGCCCTTTCCCGGCGATCCCGACACCTACGATAAGCGCGCATCGGGCGCATTCAACGCCTACTCGCCTTCGGGCGACGTCACCGCTCCCGTCGTCTATGTGAACTACGGCTTGCCGGAGGACTATCGCGAGCTGGCACGCCTTGGCATCGACGTTCAAGGCAAGGTCGTCATCGCACGCTATGGCCGCTGCTACCGCGGCATCAAGGCAAAAGTCGCCGAAGAACACCACGCCGCCGCGCTGATCCTCTACTCCGATCCGCAGGACGACGGCTA
>JASHRI010000073.1 GCA_030037435.1 Candidatus Acidiferrales bacterium
CCGCAAAACCCTAGCCACGGCGAAAGCGCAGATCAATCGGTTCGGAATGCCGACAGCTGCCGAGCTTCAGTCAAGCAATGACATGATCTTCCCAATGCTGGCGTGGCCTGATGCCCAGGCACGCCGTGCCAAGCTCCGTGGTATCGGTTACGGCGTTCGGAGCGACTTCGAGTTGAACTTTGGGCGGTACCTGCCGGGTTTTGGGGAGGCGGAGGACGATGACGCCAACACAAAGAGTGCAAAGGCTGGTCTCTGACCTTTTGGCTAGAGACCGCATAGATACGTTGGCGAGGAGATTCGTTACCTGAGCGCGATAGCTCCCAGACCAGATCACTGCGCTAGTCGGCGCGAATGCGGCACCCGCCAATCTTGCGCCAGCGTTATTGCACTGCCGTCTTCACGGCGTCGCCCACATTGCAGGCCGATCCCGACACACACCGCTGAGGCCCTAAATTGAGCGCCACATCTCGCGACTCGCCTACTGCACGTCGCTGACCTTCCCGTCCTTGAACGTGATCTTCATGTCCGGGTACACGTAAATCTTCTTAGCTCCCAGATCGACCACGCTCTTGGGCTGTCCGAGCGATCCAGTCACCTGATCGATCGTTTGGCCCATGGCGATGGTTGCCGGAGCCGCAGCAGGAGCCGCTGGCGGGGCTGACCCTTGAACGCTTGCATCCTGCGTGGGCATTTGGCTGAGCGTGTCTTGCTCGGTCTGATCGGCGTCCTGTGCTTGCTGGTTGATTTGATTGGCGGCATCGGCATCCGGCGGCGGAGCGCCGTTCGTGAAATCCGCCTTCGTCGGAGGTGCTTGCGCGGACGGCGGCAGCGCGGGTAGCCCGCCCTTATTCTGATTCTTCTGCAGGTCGCCCATGCCCGCGCTGATCGTTTCGCGCATGCTATTTTGCATATCCTGCAAGTCAGTGAAGTTGACGGAAACCGTATCGCCCTTGGCGCATTCGGGTCCGCCCTTGCTCGACAGCATCACAAGATCCGCAGCGATTGCGTCGGGTGCCGGCGGGCCCGTCAACTGCAGCGCGTCACCCTGCCCAACGGCACACTCGTTTCCGTTCGCGTCGGTCACATCGATATCGGAGCCCGCCACAAACACGTGGTGCACCCCGTCCGACAGCATTCGCGCCACGCTGCTTGACGCAGGGTCCGGCTCTTGATTTTGCGCCGAGAGTTGCGCTTCCTGATTTTCCAGTGCGATCTGCCGCTGCACTTCGTCCGCGATCTCCTGCTTCACCTCCGGCGTCAAGGGGGCCGGAGGATCGGCCGCAGCGGCCTGCGCATTCGCTGCGGCTTGCGCCTGCTGGTCTGCGTAGGCCGCAGCCAGAGACTGCGAAATTATGTAGTCAGTCAGCCAGAGTGATGCGCTCGGGTAAACCGGGTAGGGTGTGAAATAAGCGCCGTAATATCCGTACCACGGTGCGGCTACGAAGCCCCAGGTGTACGCCACCGGAGCGGCCCACGGGTTGTAAACCCATCCGTAGAATGCCGGCCGGTAATACACCGCCGGCGCGTACGCCTCCACATATACGCCATGATATGGGTATCGCCGGTAGAATCGATCGTACGCCCGGCCGTCGCGATAATACGTGCGGTGCGCGAATTCATGTCCGCGGTACATGTACGGGTGCTGCACATATCCTCGTCCGCGCCGGTCGGCAACGATTCGAGAATGGTCCGCTCGCTCTACCGACACGCGCCGCCGGCCGTCAAGCCCGTGATGAATGTCCATTCCGTTTCTGCGAATATCCGCCGGCCGTCCATTCGCGCGCATCCGTACATCCGCGCCATTCCGCGCGTGCAGATCCCGGCTTCCTCTCGGCTCGCCGCCGTGCATTCCGCCGGGACGATTGCCTGCGTTCATCCCACCTCTGCCCGCTGGTCCACCTGCTGGACCGTGCCCGCCCGCCGTCGCGGGCCCATGACCTCCTGCTGTAGTCGGCCCATGCCCCGCAGTCGTTGGGCCATGTCCCGCTGTAGTCGGCCCATGGCTGCCACCCGCCGTGGTCGGGCCGTGACCGGCAGTCGTCGGACCATGGTTCGCCCCGGTTGGTCCGTGGCCCCCTGCGGCTGGCGCTTTGGCCGGAGCGGCCTTGGCTGGAGCCGCCGGCTTCTTGGTGTTGTCCGCTCGCGCTACGCTTGTCCCAAACAGAATTGCCGCCAACAAGCAGAGACAAACTCCTGCAAAACGGCCTGCCATTCGAATAGCGTTCATGGGCGTCTCCTTGAGCAATGATTGCGAAATGGAGCGGAACTGCGAAACTCTGCTACTGGACGTCCGTGACCTTGTCTTTTACGAATGTCACCTTCATATCCGGGTAGTAATAGATTTCCTTGGTCGCCAGCTTGACGATCTTCTGGGGCTGGCCGAAATTTGCAACCACCAAATCCTTGGTCTGGCCAAGCGCAATTGTTTTTGGAGCCGCCGGAGGTGCGTCCGCGGGAGGCGGAGGTGGAGGAATGGGAGCTAGAGCCGCATCCGCGCTGGCCGGGGCGTTTTGATTCGCCTGTTGTTGATCGCCTGCGGGAGCTTGTTGTTGACCGCCGGCAGCAGCCTGTTGCTGCTGGCCGCCACCAGAGTCTGAGTTATCCGCCGGCTGCACATCAAATACATCGGCTACCAGTTTGTCCGCCTGCTGTCCGATCGGATCGGAGCCTTTGAATGGGAAGTTCAGCACCGCCCGGTAACGGATGTCGTTGATCGCATCCGTGTACAGCTCCATGTCCACACCGTTGTCCTTCACCGTGATGTTCGTCACCCACATCTTTTCTCCGGCCACGAATGTTCTCTGCGCCGCTCCGCTCGTCGGCGCGCTTGGAGCGCCCGGGAAATGGAAACGCGAGATTTTTCCGAGTGCATTCTGGGTGATCTTTCCGTCCTTGTAGGTGTTCTGATAAAGGTTGGAACTGCTCACGTCCACCATCAACAGGCCGTCTTTCTTCAACACCAGGATTGCCCCGGCCGTTACGATGTCCGTGCGATCTGCGGTTGTCTTCGTCAGCGCGTACTTCGAGGTCAACTCCTGCGTGATGGCTGCTTTATCTTGTGCGTTGGCCGGAAAAACCGCCGCAGCCAGAGCCACGGCAGTCACGAACAACAGTGCACGCAGAATTGTGTGCTTATTCATATGTAGTTCTCCCGCCCCTGGACGTTCGCGAAAGAAAGGCTCAAATAGCTGTCGCTTGGGGCGGAATGCTACATTCCTGCCGTTACGCGTGTCAACACCCTCGGCTCGCATTTCACCGTTCAGTAATCCCTTTCGTCTCTCATTCGCGCCGTCGCTGCTTGGTGCGTTGCAAGGCCGCCGCTGTTGCGAGACTGCGTGACCAGAGTTTCGGGTAGAACTCTTCGCCGATGATTGTTTTCTGTGACTTACGTGTATTTCTATTCGAAAGACAGTTTCGATTAGAACCGCATCATTAGCGCTTGCGCAGGGGCTGCTGGCTACGGTTCCCGGCGGCATCGCTTTCACTTCTGCCTCCTTTCGTCCCGGTGCGCGAGTGGAGACACACCGAGCGTGTGCGCCGCCGCGTGCACTTCATCGTTGTTCGCGCCCAGCAGCTTCAGCGCGAACAACAAAAACGATCCAAGTTAGCGTGAACGGAATTTGCTGTCAATTGTGGGAACTACGTAGACACACGGAAAGGAATCGAGCATTACAGAGGGGGAAGAATGAGGAGGAACGATCCGGAATCGACGAGTTGGCGCTAATTCTTTTCGAGCATCACTTCGGTAGACTTGATGACAGCTGTCACTGTGTCGCCTACCTTGAGATTCAATTCCTCTGCGCTGCGCTTGGTGATCACGCTTTCGATTACGAAATTTCCGGCACGAAGCGTTACGTGAGCCACCACGCCGCCAAATTCAATTTCCTCGATCTTTCCAGTGATCCTGTTACGAGCCGAGAGTGCCATGCAAACAAGCGTACAACTGATTGCATGTAATCTCAACCGTCGTGCGCGCGCCCGGATAGACAGATGGACTTGGCCCAACGACCGATTACATTACTGACGATTGCCTGGAGCGGCGGCAGGAAAGAGTCGGTATCGCGCAGGATTTCCGGGGCGCTCAGGTTCTGCTGCTGCACTTCTTCCGCGAACTCACTCAGCATTTTTTCGATGTGAGGCCGGGTGACCTCCAGATGAAAAAGAAGGCCATAGGCCAGATCTCCGTAATTGAACGCCTGCACCGCCGTCAACTCCGATGAGGCTAGCGAGACGGCACCCGACGGCAGATCGAACACGTCGCCATGCCAGTGGAATGGCGTGAACTTTTGCGGCTGCTCTTTCCACAAACGATCGTGTTGGCCCTCCGGTGTAAGAGTTACCGGGAACCATCCGATCTCTTTCTTCCTGCCCTTTCGCACGGCGGCTCCAAGGCAAGCAGCCAGCAACTGGCTGCCTAGGCACACGCCCAGAACGGGTTTACGAGACTTGAGGCATTTCTCCATTAGATCCATTTCTGAGACCAGAAACGGATATTTGTCGGTTTCGTAGACGCCCATCGGTCCGCCCATCACGATCACTGCCGAGAAGGTGTTTAGGTCCCGGGGAACCGGCTGGCCTTCGAACGTCCTGACGTAACGAAATTCGATCGCTTCGCGCCCCAGTATGTTCTCGATTGCGCCGAGATTTTCGCTGGCGGCATGCTGCAAGACGACGACTCGTCGTCCGGTCGATTCATTGCTCAATGGGAAGGGATCTGCCACAGATGACTCAGACCGACTCGAATGGCGGATTCGCTTGCGCTGCAGGGACCGCGATCACTTTGGAAGCGGGACAGCGTACATTTTGAAGGTACCCGGATCTTTGTCTTTCATGGTTGGGTCCTGCATGTAATTCAGCTTTCCTTCCGCGACCCATGCCATGCCCCGTGTAGCAGTGACCGCCGGCGTGCTCGCCG
>JASHRI010000074.1 GCA_030037435.1 Candidatus Acidiferrales bacterium
CGCGAACTCGTCCACCGGGAGCCCTGAGGAAACGGCGGCTTCCACGTAGGCAATGGCGTTTGCCAGCGTGAACGCGACTTCGTGTACGTCTGTGGCGCCGGCCTCGCGTATGTGGTAACCGGAAATTGAAATCGCGTTCCAGTTGGGCAATTCGCGCCGACACCAGGCGAACATGTCGGTGACGATGCGCATCGCTGGTCGCAGCGGATAGATGTAGGTGCCGCGGGCGATATATTCCTTAAGAATGTCGTTTTGCACGGTGCCGGCCAGGCGCGCAAGCTGCGCCCCCTGCTGCTTTGCCACCGCGACGTAAAGCGCCAGGAGAATCGACGCGGTTGAGTTGATCGTCATCGACGTTGAGACTCGATCGAGCGGAATGCCGTCGAAGAGCGCTTGCATATCCTCGAGTGAGTCAATGGCCACGCCGACCTTGCCAACCTCTCCGTGTGCGAGGGAGTGGTCGGAATCCATGCCTATTTGTGTGGGGAGATCGAAGGCGACAGAAAGGCCGGTTTGACCCTGCGCTAGAAGATATCGGAATCGCTGATTCGATTCGACGGCCGTTCCAAACCCGGCGTACTGCCGCATCGTCCACAAGCGGCCGCGAAACATTGTGGGGTAGACGCCGCGGGTAAACGGAAACTGGCCTGGATAGCCCAGGTCACGCTCGGCTTGCCAATCGTTAAGGTCACTGGGCTTGACCACCGCGGGCAATGGCAGCCCCGTGCTGGACGCCGGCTTGCGTGCTTCGCGCTGGTGCTGGTGGGTGTCCTCAACCATGACAATTAATTCCGAATGAATGTAGTTCAGCGCACGCGCCGCGCACGGCGAAACGAGCTGAACGAATATGCCGCCATAGCGATCGCGTACGCTATCGCAAAGCAGACAAGCCAGATAGCCGGTCGATGCTTCCATTGCTTCCAGGCAGCGAATCCGCCGTAGATCGCGAAGAGGCCGAACATCGCACCGGTAGCCTCGTGGAAGAGCTGCCGCGCTAGGCGCCAAAAGACGCGCAGCGTGACCATCGTGGAACGCCAGAGCGTGGGAAGCAAATGAGCCATATGCTGACCCAAGTATACACCGCACGGGATGGCTACGAGACCGCCCTTGCGCAATCCGAAGGACAGGTAACCGGGGGGAACGGTCACCGAGCCTGGGTCTTGTATCCCGAGCGACACCGCCCTAGAATTGGCGAAGTATTGAGACCTTCGGGAGGTGACGCGCTTGCAACTCGACGATCATATGAAACAGCTGCTACGAGAGTTGGGACACGCCATCAACGACACCGTCTCGGAGTCCGAGCGAATTGCCGAAGCGATATCGGGGGTTCGCGCAGCCGGCTTCGACATCGTGCTGAAGCTTGATGCCACGATCGGACTGGCGCGCCGCACATCGCAAGACGCGAAAATGACCTCTCAGGACAGGCGCTTCCTGGAGTCGCTGCACATTCGCGTGGACGAGGAAGTTCTCGAAGAAGAGTCGAGCTCGAAAATTGAAATCACGCCTCAAGACATCAAATTCTTGAAGTCGCTGAAAATTTCCTTCGATGAAGAGCTATAAGATCTTCGTGGTTGTAGCAGCGCTCATGGGCGCTCTTGGCATTTCCGCCGGAGCCGCGCGCGCACAAGGCCCGGCGACTCCGATCGAAACCGTCGCGCCGATCGTGGTGGGTCCGGTGATCTCTGCCGTAACGAAGCCGCTTCACGCGAAAGGCAACAGCTGGCTGAGAGCCGAAGTGGTCCACTTTGATTCAAACTCAATCGTCGTCCGCGAACAGGGCAACGACATGGCGATTCACACGCTCACCTACACTGCGGAATTACAAAGCAAGATGCAGGCACTTGCCGGACGCGGCGGCTATCAATATGGAGATCGAGTGAAGATTCTCCTTCAGTCGACACAGACGGGTGAACTGGTGGCGCTGAAAATCCACGGCAAACCTTCGAAGCCTCTCTGATCGTCACCGCCTGGCGCGGTGCTGCAAGTAGCCATGATCCGTCCGCCTGCCGTTGCTGGACACTTTTATCCTTCCGATCCTCACAAATTAGTGACGCAAATCGACGAGTATTCGGCTTGCGGAAATGCGACCCAGCCGGCGCGAGGTTGCATGGTGCCTCACGCCGGCTACATGTATTCGGGGCACGTCGCGGGCGCGGTGTATGCGGCTATCGAAATTCCATCGCGGTGCATCCTGCTTGGGCCGCGCCACTTTCCCCGGGGACAGCCGATGGCGATCCTGAGCGAAGGCAGCTTCCGCACCCCGCTGGGTGATGCAGCCATCGATGCCGAAATGGCTGCTGATCTGGCGAGAGCCTGCCCGCAGTTGCGCGAGGACTTCGTGGCGCACGAAAGGGAGCACTCGCTCGAAGTGCAGATCCCATTCTTGCAGCGGCTCGCGCCAAATTTACGGTTCGCGCCGGTGGTGCTCGCGACTGACCGGTACCCTCCGCTCGAAGAACTGGGACACGGAATCGCTCGGATCGTGCAGGCTCAGCGAGAGCCTGTTCTCGTGATTGCGAGTTCCGACATGAACCACTATGAAAGCGATGCCACCACCCGCGCGAAAGATCAACGGGCCATTGAGCGCGTTTTGGCGCTCGATCCTCGCGGCCTTTACGATACGGTGCGACGCGAGCAGATCACGATGTGTGGTTATTCGGCGGCGGTAGCGATGTTGGTCGCGATGCGCGACCTGGGCGCTACGGAGGCGAAGCTCGTTCGCTACGCAACTTCCGGCGACGTCACTGGCGAACAAGACCGGGTGGTCGGCTACGCCGGAATTATCGTCTCCTAGCGATCCCAACGAGTGGAACGTCAGTGCGAGTTACGAATGCGGTCCGCGAGATTTCGGGCGCGCTCGCGGGCCAAATCGATGAAATGTTCGTCAGCCGTCAACTGATCAAGCGATGAGAGAAATACTGAGGGCTCGGGTAGGAGCTTCTGATCGTAATCCTTTTCGATCCGCATGACGATGTCGTTGACGCCAAGCCGGTCGTAACGCATGGTCCGCTGAAGATCAGCAAGATCGGTCTGTTGGCGAGCGAGCCCTTCGAAAACGTTCAGGAGTTGCTCGGCATTTGGATCGAGCGTGTAGTTAAAGCTGACCTGATGCGTTTCGTCGCCGTTCTGAAAAATAAACGTTTTCTGCCCCAGATTGGCAATGCGCCGGTGCATTTCGAGATTGATGCCGTTGAAATCGTGAAGCGCAGCCGTCAGCGAAAATATCTTCTGAACCAAGGCACTGTCGAGCTGGAATGTATGGGGATTCGGATCGTCATCAAGCTGACGGATGTCCCATGTACCGCTACCGGAATTCTCCACCTTGATTTCTACGAATTCGGGATAGCTTGATTTGAATACCTTGCGAAACGTGACGGTCGCGCCTGTTGTCGCTGCGTGGATAACCGAGGGCAACACCGACACCAAAGATATGAGAAACAAAGGAAGCAGAGACCGAAAACTAGGCCGTAAATTCATCGTTCACGAGTCGTCTGAACGCGTGCCAAGTGGGTGCTGCCGCCCGCAGTGCCGCTGCGATGCTTGATCGTCGGTGCGAAGCGCTCACGGGCGCGCGACGTATGTGCGTGGCAGAGCGCCACGGCCAGCGCGTCGGACGCGTCGGTGGGTTCGGGAATCTCGGGAAGGGCAAGGAGCGACCGGACCATCTGCTGGATTTGTTGCTTTGAGGCGCCGCCAAATCCGGCAACGCTGGCTTTGATTTCCCGGGGGGAATAACTATGAGCCGGAATTTGCGCCTGGGCCGCAGCAAGCAGCACCACGCCGCGCATCTCTGCAAGCCGCAGCGCCGTCCGCATATTCAGCGCGGTAAACACCGATTCGACCGCCACCGCGTCTGGTTGAAATTGATCGACGAGTCCGGAAACCAGAAAATGAATCTCGCGCAATCGAACCGCAAATGTCGCGCGTCTGGGAAGTTTCAAGGCTCCAAAGCGCATAGGCCGCGTGCTGGAACCGTCGCATTCGATCACGCCGTAGCCGGTCGCTCCCGTCACCGCCGGATCGACGCCCAGCACGCGCAACTTGCGTCGCTGCGCCACCGAATTCTCCATGTGCGAAAACATGTGAACTCGCACAAGTGTACGCGGAGGCCGAAAGCCGAGGGTAGTGATTTTTGGAGCGGACGACGCCCGACCGCAACTAATCGGCGACAGCGGCCTGTATTTCCTTCTCATCGATATCGAAGTTCGCGTACACATGCTGCACATCGTCGTGGTCTTCCAGTGCTTCCACCATGCGCAACATCTGCTGCGCCTGCGCACCGCTGAGTTTGACGTAGTTCTGCGGGATCCAGCCCACCTCCGCTGAAGCCGGCGTAATCCCCCCGGCGACAAGCGCCTCGCGGACCTTCTCCATTGCCTCGGGCGGTGTCGTGACTTCCCACGCCGAGCCGTCGTCGCGCAGATCTTCCGCGCCCGCGTCGAGCACGATCCCCATCATCTTGTCCTCGTCCGCCAGCTCCTTGGGAACCACGATATCGCCCTTGCGATGAAACATCCAACCCACAGCTCCCGATTCGGCCATGTTGCCGCCGTTTCTCGACATAACATGGCGAATCTCGCTCACCACGCGGTTGCGGTTGCTCGTCACCACCTGGATCAGCACTCCCACGCCGCCGGGCCCATAGCCCTCGAACGTCACTTCATCAAGCGTTTCGCCCTCCAGCTGACCCGTTCCGCGTTGCACAGCCCGTTCGATGTTGTCGTTGGGCATATTTTCGTTCTTGGCAGCGGCAATTGCTGTGCGTAGCCGCGGATTCGACATCGGGTCCGCTCCGCCTACGCGGGCGGCGATCGTCAATTCGCGGATTAACTTCGTGAAAATCTTGCCGCGGCGCGCATCCGTAGCCGCCTTTTTATGCTTGATAGTGGCCCATTTCGAGTGTCCAGACATCGATCAACCTTCTTGGGAAGTATCGCAGGAGCGGCAGTCCAGCCCTTGCCGCGATAGTCTAGCAGCAGGGAAAGTAACAGGCAAGAACCCGAGGATGGTAGAAACCGAGGTTAGCGTTCGGAAGGACCACTATTTGCCTAGTCGAATTTCGCAGCGCGAGATGTATTCTTGAGTGCCGTTCCGATCACATGCGCTGCTACGGAGAGACGCTTGGCTCGAAAACCGCGCAATATTGATCTTACTCAGGTATCCGAATGGGACGACGGCACTGTCCGTCGCAAGGAGGACTACCTCGCCGCGGAGGAACCTCTCGAAATTCGCGTCGATGCGGAACCGCTCAGCGTCACCATGCGCACACCGGGGCACGATCGCGAACTGGCGGCCGGTTTTCTACTCACCGAGGGCATCGTGCAGCGCCGCGAGCAAATCATCTCCATCGATGAAAACGCGGGAGACCGCGACGCGAATCGCGCGAATGTCGTCCTCGCCAAATTAACGCCCGAATCGGCACCCGACACCGAGAAGCTGCGTCGAAATTTTTTCGCCGCATCGAGTTGCGGAATCTGCGGAAAAGCATCCATCGATTCGATCCGCGCGCGGACGCTCGAGCCGCCAAGTCCGAACTTCCGCCTGGATCCTGATGTCCTCGTCCGCCTCCCCGAAGCGCTACGGGAATCGCAAGCCGTGTTCGGCAGGACCGGCGGCCTCCACGCCGCGGGCCTTTTCGACGCGGACGGTAAACTGCTCGTGCTGCGCGAGGACATTGGACGGCACAATGCCGTCGATAAGGCGATCGGCTGGGCTCTGTTAGAGGACCGGATCCCATTGGCGGATGCCGTCATGCTCGTCAGCGGACGGGGAGGATTCGAGATTGTGCAGAAGGCAATCGCTGCCGGCATCCCAATTGTCGCGTCGGTGTCCGCGCCATCGAGCCTCGCCGTTCGATTGGCGCGCGAACTGCGGCTCACGCTTATCGGATTCCTGCGCGGTCGGCGGTTTGTGATTTACGCGGGTGAGGAACGAATCGGCGAACGCTAATTCGCGCAGCCCATCTACTTCGCGCCCTTGCTGAAACTCCTAGAAACCGATGCGCCGCCATTGCGAATCATGGCGCGAAAAGCGTCGAGCAGATCGCGATCCCACCATCCCCGCGCCGCCTCCTCTTCCATAATCCGCAAGGCATCTTCTCGCGAGGAAGCTTCTCGATACGGCCGGTCCGTCGTGAGGGCGTCATACACGTCCGCGAGCTGCAGGACCGCCGCCGTCACCGGAATCTCCGCGCCACGCAATCCATCGGGATAACCAGAGCCATCGTGCCGCTCGTGATGGTGGCGAATGATCGGAAGCACCAGACGAAACGCTCTCAAAGGTGCGCAGATGCGCTCTCCCACCACCGGATGCTTTCGCATCACCAGTTCTTCCTCTTCCGATAGCGGCCCCGGTTTCAGCAGGATTGCGTCGGGGATCACCACTTTGCCGATGTCGTGCACCGTGCCGGCGCGGCGGAGCGCTGTAATTTGCTCCTCGGGCAAGCCGAGTTTTTCTCCCATGCGGGCGGACATTTCCGAAAGCCGCTCGCAGTGGCCCAGCGTGTATGGATCCCGCGCCTCGATGCTATTGGCCAGACTGAACAGGACATTTTCGGCGTTTTCGAGCTCATCGGTGATTTGTTTTAGCCGCAGCAGCGAACGCGTCCTGGCAAGCAATTCGTTGAAGTCGATCGGCTTGCTCAGGAAATCGTCGCCGCCTGCATTGATTCCCTCGATGCGGTCCTCGGTGGCGGTGAGTCCAGTAATCAGCACCACGGGTGTGAGCCGCGTTTCCGGCGTCGCCTTAATGCGCCGGCACACCTCAAATCCGCTCATTCCGGGCATCATAATGTCCAGCAGGATCAGGTCAGGAAGGAAAGAAGCGCATTCCGCGAGCGCCAGTGGTCCACTGCTCACGTCGCGCACTTCAAATCCTTCGCGACGCAGCAGCATCGCCAGGGGTATTCGTGCCTGTTCTTCGTCGTCTACAACCAGAATCCGTTCAGCCATACGTTCAGTGCGGTTCCCCCGGGGCAACAGCAGACTGTTAAGATGCATTCCAAGCTGGAGGTGGAATGCGCCGTCTTCCCCCGCTACGTCCTACAGATTTCTTTCCTCAGGTAATCAAATGTATCCTGTCCCGTACTTTCGGACAACCCGTAATGCGCATCGCCCGATTCTGGGGTGCCATCTAGTGACCCGAAAGTAATTGCGCGAGGACTAATGAAGCGAACTCTTCCGTCGGAATCGCTGCGAGAAATCTCGGCGCGGCTTGAGCAGGCTCACAAGGCATTTCAAAGGCGCTACCCGGGCTTTGCTGGCGGACGCCAGCCGGTGCACGTTGTCTACGGTGGCGCGCATCTATTCCGCGCGGGCAGCACGAAGCGCCTGGGCGAGCTGGCTCTTCGATCGCTCGACGACTACGCTCCCGATTTCGCAGTGTTTGCAAAAGCGATGGGTTTGCCGGGCGCGGAGTCGTTGCCGGCCTCAACTGAAGGCGCCACCGCGATTGCGAGTTCGATCGAAACGAATCCGGAAGCCATCCAGAGCGAAAATCGGACCGCCTGGCTCGCTTACACGGTTTTCCGGCGCGTGCGCGACAAACTTCGGCGCGAGCCCATTGAGGATTTCCGCGTCGACTTCGAGGATGGTTATGGCAATCGTCCTGACGCCGAGGAGGATGGACACGCCGCGGGGGCCGCAAGCGAAATCGCTGCGGCGATGAACGCCGGCGAACTCCCGCCTTTCATCGGCATCCGCATCAAGCCGTTCACCGAAGAGCTGCGAGAGCGCAGCATCCGCACCCTTGACATATTCTTAACGGAGCTTGCCAGGAAAACCCGCGGCGCGCTGCCGGAGCCCTTCTACATCACCCTTCCGAAGGTCACTTTGCCCGACGAGGTAGCCTCACTTGCCGACATCTGTTCACGCATCGAACCCCTGCTCGACCTGGAACCGGGTGCACTGCGCATCGAGCTGATGATTGAAACGCCGCAAGCGATTCTCAACGAGCGCGGCGAGGCTAATCTGCTACCGCTCGTCACCGCTGCGCGGGGACGTTGCGTGGCCGCGCATTTTGGTCCGTACGATTACACCGCTTCGCGCAATATCGCGGCCGTGTACCAGCCGATTCGCCACTTTGCGTCCGATTTCGCCCGGGAGGTGATGCAAGTAGCCTTGGCTGGTACGGGCATCCGCCTTGGGGACGGCCCCACTGCCATCATGCCCATTCCTCCACATCGCGCGGCAAAAGACGGGGCCACTCTGAGCCTTCGTCAGATCGAAGAAAATCGCGCAGCCGTCCACCGTGCCTGGAAACTTCATTTCGACAACATTAATCGGTCGCTCGAGGCCGGCTTTTACCAGGGATGGGACCTGCATCCGGCACAGCTTCCGGCGCGCTACGCGGCCGTATATTGTTTCTTCCTTCAGAATCTGGAGCCGGCCTCCCAGCGTCTTCGCAACTTCATTGAGAAAGCCGCACAAGCCACACGTGTCGGTCAAGTTTTCGACGATGCGGCCATGGCACAAGGTCTGCTGAACTATTTCGAGCAGTCGATCAACTGCGGAGCGCTAGCGGCCGAGGAAGTGCAACGGCTTACTGGACTTTCGGCCGAGGAACTTCGTGTAGGGTCGTTCGTCAAAATCCTTGAAGGCCGTCGTGCTTAAGCGCGAACAGATCTTTAGTGCATGGGCACGCGCGGCCCACGCGTCTTAGGCGTCCTCATCAAAAAGAGGAGTGGGATTACGATCAGGCAAATCATGCTCATAAGCCAGTAATTGTCCACAAACGACAGCATCATGGCCTGGCGTTGCAACTCTTGATAGATTACTCCCCTAGCCGACATCGCCGCGTGCACCGCATCCACTCCGCGAGTCATAAAGATATCTGTCAAATGGCGCAACGCCGCTTGGTAATCGTGGTTTCCCGGCCTCAGATTTGGCACCAGGCTGTTTAAATGGAATTGGTCGCGGCGGTCGAGCATCGTCGTAACGAATGAAATGCCCGTGCTCGCGCCTACGTTGCGCGCCAGGTTGATCAACCCGGTGGCGTTATTGGTCTTTTCGGGCGGCACGAACGAAAACGCCATCACGTTGATGGGCACGAAGAGGAATGCCGTGCCCGCACGAGAGATCACCCAGTCGTACACCGTCGTGCGCATGTCCACATCGAGGCTGAAACGAGACAACTCATACAATCCCAGGGCGATAATGCATAGTCCGCACACCACTACCCATCGTGGTTCGAAACGGCCGAGGAGCCAGCCGACAAAAGGCAAAATGGCCAGCAGCACCAATCCTCCGGGCAGCAACGCCAATCCGCTTTGCATCGCCGTGTACCCCATAAGCGTCTGGAGCATGATGGGCAGGAGCACAGTGGTGCCGTACATCACCACGCCCAGCACGTACATCATGAACGTCGAGATCGCGAAGTTCCGGTCCTTCAGCAAGCGCAGCTCGATCACCGGGTCTTCGGTGTGTAATTCCCAGACGATCAGAGCGACCAGCGCGACGCCAGCGATTAGCGCGCCCCATACGATGAAGGACGAGCCAAACCAGTCGTCCCGCTCGCCCTTATCGAGAATAATCTGCAGGAATCCTAAACCGACGGCCAGGAGTCCCAAGCCGATAAAATCGATCTTCAGCCCTTCCTTCAGCGTTTTGCGAATTGAGGTTGGGGGATCGAAGATCAGCACCGACGTCATCAGCACGGACACGATGCCCACCGGCACATTCAAGAAAAAAATCCAGCGCCAGGAATAGCTGTCGGTGATCCAGCCGCCGAGAGTTGGTCCGATGGTCGGCGCGAGTACCACGCCCATACCGTAGATCGCCATGGCCATGCCCTGCTTCTCGCGAGGGAAGCTGTCGACAAGAATCGCCTGCGATATCGGCTGCAAGCCTCCACCGCCCGCGCCTTGAATCACGCGAAACAACACCAGCATCGGCAGCGTGGGCGCTAAACCGCAAAGCAATGAGCTGAATGTGAAAATCACCACGCAAGCGATAAAGAATCTCTTGCGTCCGAAAAGTGTCGAAAACCACCCGGTCAGGGGCAGCACGATCGCATTCGAAACCAGATACGAGGTCAGCACCCACGTGCTTTCGTCCACGCTGGCCGAAAGGTTTCCCGCGATGTGAGGAAGCGAGACGTTGGCGACGCTGGTATCCAGCACCTCCATAAACGTCGCTGTTATCACCGTGATCGCGATCAGCCACGGGTTTACTTGTGGTACTGGTTGGGCGTAATCGGCTGTGGAGGCCATTAATCCTTGGAGGCGCGAGTACTCCTAGAGAATCGGCACATTCCTTCGATGAGACACCCGCCTGCAGGAATCATCATTTGGGAAAATTAATTTCGCAACCTGCTTTTCGTCGTTCAGAGTATCACCGGCAGTTTCTGCGCGCTCAACGGGCTTGGATTTCCTTACGAAAGTCGCGTGCCGCTTCTTATCGGACTTCAGTGGGAACTACTCGCGGGTCGCTCGGCTAGTGAGCTCAACCAGAGGATCAGCAGCAGCCGGGCGGCCAGGATCAATCGTTTGCGGAGCCCGCCATGCGTCGACAGTCGCAATCTGGTGAACGCAAGAAACCGTGCAGCGTGGCGCACAGCCTTTTTTGGTAATAAACTCGCGATGGCGACGTCCTGCGGTGTATTGATCGAGCGGAATGCCAGGATAGCCGCGCTGCTGCGAGCAATAGTGCACCAAGCCGTCTTCGCAAATGTACAGGTACCGCGAACCGGCCCGGCAGCGCCACTCGTTCTCGCGGCCCGCCGCGATGTTGTGTTGAAATCCATTGACCCGCGAAAATGAGCGCTTGCCGAGCGACATGATCTCTTCGAAAATTTCGCGCTCGCGCCTGCCGAGCGGCTGCAGCTGCCCGTTTCCGTCGTGCAGAATTCCTACCGTCGAGGTGAACCCCAGCTCGAGGGCTCGGTGCGCCACCTGAAGAGCATCCTCCGGATTTCGCACCCCGCTGCCAAGCACCGAATTGATGTTTACCTGAAAATCTGCATATTCGGCCAGCAGCGCGAGCTTTTGATCCAGCACTTTGAGGCTTTTTTTCGAAACATCGTCGGGCTGCACATTGTCGATGCTGATCTGCAGATATTCGAGTCCAGCGCGATTCAGCCGGTCGATGCGCTCGGCTACCAACAGATAACCGTTCGTGATCAGCCCAGCCATAATTCCGTTTTTTCGGATGCGCGCGATGATGGCGTCGAGGTCGGGATGTAGCAGTGGTTCGCCGCCGCTGATGGTGATCACGGCTGTGCCCATAGCACCCAGCCGGTCGATGCGCCGGAACATTTCCTCGGTCGGCACCGGCTTTGAAAAATCGTCGAACTCG
Source organism: Candidatus Acidiferrales bacterium (assembly GCA_030037435.1). Taxonomy (GTDB): domain Bacteria; phylum Acidobacteriota; class Terriglobia; order Acidiferrales; family UBA7541; genus Palsa-295. The sequence goes on from JASHRI010000074.1 coordinate 11,292, forward strand.
TTGCAATACGTGCACGAAAGATTGCACCGCCGGATGGGGATAATGTGGACCAGCAGCGGATGTCGCGTCGACGCAAGGCCTTTCGCAAGCATCCGCACCTCGCGCATTTTGCGGTGCGCGGCCAGCCATTTGCGCCGAATTCTCTTTCGAAAGCCCGCCAATTTCGCCTCAATACGCTCGATTTCTCCCCGGTTCCGAGGACGCCTCATTATGCCACACCGTGGCTGGTTGCCCGGTCGATACCTCAGCGGCCGTGTCGCAGTAAAGAAAAAAGATCACTATTCCTGGTTGCCACTCCTGTTAGAATTTGATTTTTCAGTTTGCTTGGGCTACGGTCGAAAGGTGCGGGCGCAACTTTCTCAATCTGCTCGGTTTAATTTGATCGCGGGGACGTCTGCCGATGCCACGTCTCGTCCGTGGGAGGGTACATTTTGATGTCTGATCCTGTCGCTGAAAAAGTGATCGCCACGCTCGCTTCGGTGAAGCGAGTGCCGGCGGAAAACATCAAACTCGACACGAATCTGCAGGAGATGGGCATCGATTCGCTCGACGTGTTTTCGCTCCTATTCGAACTGGAAAACGCCTTCAAAATTTCGATTCCCGACGACGATGTGCGATCCATAAAAACGGTCAACGACATCGTCGATGGCATCAAGAAGCTTCTCGCCGCCGCACCACCCTCCGCTTCCACCGATTCCGCTCCCCAAACGAGCTGACGAATGGGGACGCGCCGCGTCGCAATCACGGGAATTGGGATCATCTGTCCGCTTGGCTTGAATCTAGCGGAGACATGGGAATCGCTGCGCGCGGGACGCTGCGCAATTCAGCCCATCCAATCTGTGGACTGCTCCTCACTGCGGTTTCAGAACGGCGCCGAGGTGCGCGGCTACAATGCCGTACAGCACTTTCCCGAAGGCAAGGATTCATACATCGATCGCTTCGCGCAATTTTCCGTGGTCGCGGCTCGCGAGGCCCTTCGCGATTCCGGAATTGAATTGACGCCGGAACTGCGCGAACGCGCGGCCATCGTCTGCGGTTCGGCTGTGGGCGGACAATCGGCAATCGAAAAAGGCTTCGAAGATCTTTACGTCGCCGGACGCGGCCGTGTTCATCCGCTGACGATTCCGAAGACAATGTCCAACGCCGGCGCGAGCCACATTTCCATGGACCTGGGCTTGAGCGGGCCTACCTACACGATTTCCACTGCGTGTTCTTCGGCGAACCACGCGATCGGCCAGGCTTTTCGCTTGGTGCGCGACTCTGGAGCAGAACTGGCCGTAACGGGTGGCAGCGAAGCGCTGTTTACCATCGGAATGCTCAAAGCCTGGGAGGCCATGCGCGTGATTTCCCCGGACACCTGCCGACCGTTCAGTAAGGATCGCCGCGGAATGATTTTAGGCGAGGGTGGCGCGATGATAATTCTTGAGCCACTGGAAGCGGCGCGAGCGCGCGGCGCAAAATTGTACGCCGAGATTTGCGGCTTCGGCATGACCTCAGACGCCCACCATTTGACCCAACCGACAGTTGCGGGGCCAGCGCGAGCCATGACCTATGCGCTCCGCGAAGCGGAGCTCGCGCCGGAAGCAGTGGGCTACATCAACGCTCACGGCACGGGGACACCCGGAAACGATCCCGTCGAGTCGCGAGCCATCCGAGAAGTCTTCGGCTCTCATGCGGACAAGATCGGCGTCAGCTCGACGAAATCCTTGCACGGTCACGCGCTGGGAGCGGCTGGCGCGCTCGAAGCCGTGGCCACGGCGCTGGCGCTCCGCAATGGAGTTTTGCCGCCCACAGCAAACTACAACGAACGCGATCCCGAGTGCGATCTCGACTACATTCCGAATCAACCGCGCGCGGCCCGAGTGGAAGCAGCGCTGTCAAATTCCTTCGCTTTTGGCGGCCTCAACGCAGTGGTGGCGTTTCGAGCGATTCCGTAAGCAGAATTCGAGCAAAACAGAGTTCCGGGTAGAACGACACTCCATTCTTTGTTTTCAATAACTTACGATCGTTTCTATTCGAAAGTGAGTTTCGGGTAGAAGTGCGCCCAACCAGGTTTCAGAAAAGGAGATGCAGGTGCGAGATGTAGGGAAGAATCATGTTAAAAGGGGCGGGATTGATTTCCCAGCGTCGCGTCAATTCATCGGAGAGCGACAATGTGATCATGATGCCGAGCCAGAAAAAACCGCCGACAATCACGATTCGGCTGAGCCCCTTGTTGTATTTCACGTGCATGAAGAAGAGTACAACCAGCAGCATCTTCGCCACGGCGATGATCAGCGCCACGACTGAATTCCAGCGTCCGAGGTTGTGATAGGCAACCCACGTGGTCAGGGCAGTGCCAAACATCAGGGCGATGAACACAGCCACATAGGTGCTGACCGGCACGATGTGCTCGTGCAGAGTATGCGCCGAATGCCCAGGGTGTTCAGACATCTAGTGCCCTCCCGTCGAGTAGCGCCCGCCGATCAGATAGAGAAGTGGGAACAGGAAGATCCAAACAATATCTACAAAATGCCAGTATAAGCCGCTGATCTCAAGCGGCACATAGTATTGCGTCGTGAATCTCCCGCGCGCCGCCATTATCACGAGAACGGTGAGAATGCCGAGACCGACGATCATGTGCAGCGCGTGCAAGCCAGTGAGAAAGAAGTAAAAGCACATGAACATCTGGACCTGCGGTCCGTTCGCTCCCCATTCCGGTCGGTACACGAAGCCGAAGCCGGGCATGATGTGCTCGAGCCAGTCGTGATACCACTCGAAGCGGAACTTCAGAAAAAGAAAGGTCGCGCCGAGGAGCATGGTGAAAATCAGCCACCCGATGATCGTGCCCTTGCGCTTGCCCGTCTGAGCGGAATGAATGGAAAGCGCCATCGTCAAGCTGCTGCAGATCAGGACAGCAGTGTTGGTCGCGCCAAACTTGACCTCAAGCAAGTGGCTTCCAATGTCGAAGGCTGCGGGGTGAAGCGAACGGTAGATCGTGTACGACGTGAACATTCCGCCAAAGAACAGGATTTCAGTGGCGAGGAAAATCCACATACCGAGGCGACCGGCATCGTGCTGCTGTTCGAGATCCTCGAACTGGTGCGCAAATCCAGTCGGATTCGCTTCGTGTTCGTGAACGGCTAGATCAGACACTGACGCCCCCGACGGTAGGATAGTTGTAGGCCTCTTCTGTCACGATCGGCGTCTCCTCGAAATTTTCGGTGGGAGGCGGCGACTGGATGGTCCATTCAAGCCCCTTAGCCTTCCACGGATTGGGACCGGCCGGCGGACCGTATTTCAGCGACCAGATCAAATAGACCAGCGGGATCACGTAGCCAACGGCAAGCACGGAAGCGCCGGCGGACGACAGCACATTCAGAGATTGAAACTCCGCCGGATACATCGCGTAGCGTCGCGGCATGCCCAAATAGCCCAGCACGAACTGGGGGAAAAACGTGAGATTGAACCCGACGAAAATGACCAGCGCCGAAAATCTCGCCCACAGGTCGGGATACAAGCGCCCGGTGATCTTGGGCCACCAATAGTGAATTCCGCCCAAGTAAGCCATCACCGCTCCACCGACCATGATGTAGTGAAAATGGGCGACGATGAAATAGGTGCCGTTGAGGTGCACATCGGTGGCGAGCGATGCCAGGAACAGGCCGGTCAATCCGCCCATCGTGAACAGGCCGATGAAACCGAGGGCGTAGAGCATCGGCGCCTGATAGGAAATAGAACCCTTGTATAACGTAGCGGTCCAGTTGAAAACCTTGATCGCCGAAGGGATCGCCACCAGGAAGCTGAGTACCGAGAAGACCAAGCCGGCGTAGACCGACTGACCGGTGACGAACATGTGGTGGCCCCAAACCACGAAGCTGATGACAGCGATCGCCAGGCTCGAAAATGCGACAAAGGAATATCCGAAGATTCGCTTTCGGGAGAACGCCGGGATGAGTTCGCTGACCACGCCCATACCGGGCAAAATCATGATGTACACGGCGGGATGCGAATAGAACCAGAACAGGTGCTGAAAGAGCAGCGGATCGCCCCCGAGCGCGGGATCGAAAATCCCGACGTGAAGGATGCGCTCAAGACCCAGCAGCAGCAGCGTGACCGCGATCACCGGCGTGCCAAGGACGAAGATCATGCTGGTGGCATACATCGACCAGATAAAGAGCGGGAGCCGGAACCAAGTCATGCCGGGGGCGCGCATTTTGTGGATGGTGACGATGAAGTTGAGCCCGGTGAGGATAGACGAAAAGCCGGCGATGAAAATTCCCAGCGCAGCAAGAAGCACGGAAGTATGCGCGTAGGTGCTGCTGTAGGGCGTATAGAAGGTCCAGCCGGTGTCGACACCGCCCGTCATCACCGCGTAAAGCATGCAGCAGCAACCGGTGACGAAGATGTACCAGCTCATCAGATTGAGCTTGGGGAACGCGACATCGCGCGCACCGATCATCAGCGGGATCAGGAAATTGCCGAGCGTCGCGGGAATCGACGGCACTAGGAAGAAAAAAACCATGACGATCCCGTGCGTCGAGAACAACTTGTTGTAGGTTTCCGGCTCGACGAGCGCACCTTGCGGCTCGATGAGATTCAAACGCATCAAGGTGGCGGCGATGCCACCGATCAGGAACATGAAAGTAATGGTGCCGAGATAGAGGAGTCCGATGCGCTTATGATCCAGCGTCAGAAGCCAGGATTTGATGCCGTAGCGAGCGTTCAGATAATGAACGCGGGATTCGGCCGGAACTTCGTGGATATCCGCAGTGGCCGTACTCATTTCGCGTTCGTCCTTTCTTGCGCTCCCAGCGACTTCACGTAGGCGATCAACTGGAGCACCTGATCTTCGTTCACCTGGCCGGCGAAAGTGGGCATACCGGCCGCATAGCCTGGAACGTGAACGGTGCTGGGAGCCAAAATAGCATCTCGAATGAATGTCTCGTCGACGACGCGGGTCTGGCCATTCTGCAGCTTTTCGGGCTTGCCATAAAGCCCGGCGAGCGACGGCCCAGTGCCCGTAGCATCTCCCGTGTGGCAGGTATTGCAACCGAATTGGCTGAAGAGGCGCTCGCCCTGCTGGGCCATCGATTCAGCCTTCTCGCCACCGGCGAGCCATGCTGCGTAGTCCGCGTCGGACATGACGTAAACCCACCCAATCATCTGCGAGTGATTGGTGCCGCAGTACTGCGCGCAAAATAGATGATAGGTACCGATTTTGTTGGCCTCGAACCAGAGCGAGGTGTAGCGACCGGGCAGCACGTCTTTTTTCACGCGGAACGCGGGGATATAGAAATCGTGTATGACGTCCTGCGATGTCATGGTCATTTTAATTGGCACATTTACCGGGACGTGCAGTTCGTCGATTTCGCGCGGACCCTCCGGATGCTGAATATGCCACATCCACTGCTTGCCAACGACAAACATTTCCGTGGAAGCCGCGGGCGGGCGCGCATTGCGCACATAAAGCGCAGAGGCCCAGATGAAGATTACGACACAGATCAGAGATGGAATGATGGTCCAGGTAAGCTCGAGCGCCATCGAGGTATGCGTGCCTTCCGGTATTTCATCCTCGGAGCGGCGCCGGTACTTGATCATGAAAACGAAAATGATCGAAAAAATGAGAATCGTGAAGAACAGCGTGATGCCGGTAAGGAAGTAGTAGAGCTTGTCGACATTGTCGGCAATCGACGATGCCGTGGGCGGATGAAGCTGAAACGCGGCCCAAACCGCCGCCGTGCCGTGTATCACTGGTTGAGTGAGACCCATCATCACCGTTTCCGTCACAATCCAATCATGGCCGGCGATCGACGCCGCGCCGTTATCAAGCTCTCCTGGCCCTTGCCGGCAGCGCGTAGTGTTCGCCGCGGAAAAGGATGATCACGAAAATCGCCAGGATCAAAACCGTCAGTCCCGCCGAAAGTTGCAGGACGTGCGAAATCAGCAGACCGTATTTCCCGGTATGCGCGTCGTAGTGATAGCAGTAGAGCAAAATCTGATCGACGGGCGACCCGATCTTTCCCTGCGAGGCCTCGTCGAGCCCCAGCCGCAAGTCGCGCTGGGGATAGGTGACGCCGTAGAAATAGCGCGAAAGCTTCCCTTCGGGCGTCAACAACATGATCCCGGCGGCGTGGGCGAACTGCTTCGACTGCGAATCGTAGGCGTAGTGAAATCCGACGGCAGCGGCGAGCTGCCTGATCTGCGGCTCGTTGCCCACCAGAAAATGCCAGCCCTGGGCCGCGCCCGGCCTGCCGTAGAGTCCCGCATACATCGCGTGCTTGGCGGCGGCAAGCGCCGGCTGGTCGCTGGGATCGATGCTGACAGTCACGACGTTGAAATCCGTGCCGATAGACGGAGAGATCAATTTCAAGCTGCGCTCCAGGCCGTTGAGAACCTGAGTGCAGAGCATTGGGCAGTTGTAATAGACCAGCGTGAGAATCACGGGCTTGCTGCCGAAATATTGACCGAGCGCGACGGTCCGGCCTGTTTCGTCGCGAAACGTAAGATCGAGTGGAATCGTGGTATCGAGCTTCTGGTCGATGGCAACGTCTTTCAGGAGTTCGGGACGCACGCCAATATTTTGAAGCGGATCGGTAAACTGAGCCTGCGCGGCGAGCGGGCACAGCGAGACAATCAGGGCCAAAATGGCGCCCATCAGGATTGCTCGCGCGAAATTCGATTGTGACCAACGGACCATCGTTATCGATCTTTCTCTCTCGATCGTGCCGCTCTTTGATCTCGATCCCTCGAACCCTCTGTAACCGGCTCGCTACTTTTCCGCTTCTGTGACCGGCGGAAGCGGCGATTGCAGATACGCGCACGGCCCTTCGAGGTCGTCACCACCGGCTACGTGCGTCGTCCCCAGGGCCACGGCTGCCGGCCCGGTGGGGCCTTCGCTGGCCGGCCGACTAGGTAAGCCTCTCGCGAGCACCAGATCCATGGCGCGCGAGACTGGAATCCGCACGACACCGGCATCGCGGTCGACCCATCCATAGCTATTCACTTCCGCCTGCTGCGCGCGGCAGTAGTCAACCAGCTCCTGATGCGGCTGGGCCTGCAGGCGCGGGCTGGGCGGTAACACGCGCTCCGACGGATTCACTAGCGGAGAAGCGGGCGGACCCAAAGGCTCGGTGCGCACGAATTTGTCGAATGTCCAGTGCATGCCGAACAGCGTGACGGCCACCAGAATTGCAAGCCAGAACCCGAACTGCAGCAAGCCGCCGATTTTGGCGTCGCGCTTCTCGTAGCCGCCGCCCTCATGCTCATTCGGATTGTGCGGGGGCCTAGTCGCCATGCGCGTGCTCCAACAAAGCTCCTTCAAATCGCGGATCGTGCAGCGGCAGCAGCGGCAGCCGCTTGAGCTGGGCGATGAATGCACCGAGCCAAATGCCGCCGATTCCGACAATCGCAAAAATATCCAGCAGGTGGATGCGAGGGCCGTGCGGTTCGTACGACGGCACCACGATCCAGTAAACGTCGATCAACGTGAGGACGATCAGCAGAAACGCCACCCACGACAAGCGGCGCAGACGCTTCTTGATGTTGCGCTGCAACAACAGGAAAAACGGCACAAAGAAGTGGAAGATGATCAGAATCACGCCGACGGCGGCCCACGAACCAAAGGCGCGCTCCGTGTACCAGGGAATTTCATCCTTCAGGTTTCCGGCCCAGACGATCAGCAATTGGTCGAACGAGAGATAGGCCCAGAGCATCAGGAATGTGAGCATCAAATTTCCCAGGTCGTTGAAGCGCGGCGGATCGACCACGTCTTTAATCGGTTCCTGATCGGCAAGCATGCGGAGGACGAATACCGCGAAGGACATGGCCGCGAGAACCTCGACCATGATGAACAGAAAGCCATAGATGGTGGAAAACCAGTGTGGCTCGAGCGACATGACCCAGTCGACCGCTGCACCAGAGCAGATTAGCGCCCACAGAATCACGCCAGGGCCACTCAACGCTCCCATGCGACCTTTGTATTTCAGGTCGGCTGTTTCATCCTGCGCGCGCGACCATTTGTTGAGCAGGGTCACAATGACCGCGAGAATCACGAAATAGATCACGGCCCGCACGTAAAAGCCGGGCACGTTGAGAAACCACTGTTTCGCCTGGAGGATCGGGTCGCTGGCAACGTCCGCCGGCCGTGCCCAGGAATAGAGCTTGGGCACTCCAATGGCGATGGGAATGAACAGCACGATCATCAGATAGATCGTGCGCGAGCCCGCCTCGAGGATTCGGCGCAGCGGGTATCCCCAACGGCCGCTAGTGAGATGGTGCAGCATCAAAATCGCCATGCAGCCCATGGGGATGCAGAACCAATAGACGTAGGCGAAAAGATAGGAGCGGAAGAGCTGCTGCCATCCCTCAAAACCGTGCCGCGCTCCTCCCATCAGGCCAAAGACGATGAAGAGGATCGCACCGATAATGCCCCAGAGAAATCCCTGCTTCTGCACACGGCCCAGGCGTTCGAGAACTGTTTCAGAGAAGTTCATTGCGCTGGCCCCGCCGGTTGTGCGGCCGACGACTGCGTCAATTTCTGGCGCTCGGAATCGGGCACATCCTGAATTGTGGCGTCCTGGCTCAACTGCAGAACGCGAATGTATGCGGCGATGCGCCAGCGGTCTTGCGGCGTAACGCGCGCGGCATAGCTATACATGGCGCCAAAACCGTTGGTCATCACTTCGAAGAAGTGGCCGACGGGAGCATCGCGAAGGCGCTGAATGTGATACGAGGGCGGATGCGGGAAGCCGCGCTGCACGATCATGCCGTTGCCGCTGCCGGTGTAATCATGACAGGGCGTGCAATAGATGTTGTAGCGCTCGCGCCCGCGCTCGAGGTCGGCGCGCGTGATCGGGAATGGGAAGCGGTTGGAGGCCACACCGTTTTCCTCGCCCGTGAACATCAGCTCGTCGACTCGCAAATGGCCGCGCGCAACGGTGCCGGGCACCGGCGGACGCTCCGAGCGGCCGTCGCCGAAGAAATCGGTGGGCTGATACGGCAAATATTTCGGCTGCAGGTGCATATCCAAGCGGCAACCAAAGAGCATCAGCGCTACGGCCGCGAGGCCGGCAATACGCCATGCGCTAGAAAACCGTTCGCGGCCTAGGCCGAAACGCGGTCTGCCCGAATTGAGTTCACTCCTCAACTTCAAATACTCCGTGCGGCTTCAAGCCGTCGAGAAAAGCGCGTGTCGCGACCAGATTGAATTTCTTGTCGTGGGCCGCGATGCACAGAAAAAAACGGTCAGTGGTCGCGAGGGCGAATCTCTCGACGTTGAACACCGGGTGATACGGATTCGGCAGGCCGTTCATGGCGATCATGCCGAAGCAGGCGGCGAGCGCACCGCCAAGAATCGTAAGTTCGAAGGTGATCGGAATCCAGGCCGGCCAGCTATTGAGCGGCTTTCCGCCGATATTGAGCGGGAAGCTGATCACATTGGCGTACCAGCACCTGCCGAAGCCGGTGAGGCCGCCAAGCAGGCCGCCGATGAAAACGACGATCGGCAAGCTGGTCCAATCGAAGCCGATGGCTTCAGCGAGACCTTCGACCGGGATCGGCGTGTATGCGTCGACGCGGCGATAGCCCTCGGCATGGGTGCGATGCGCCGCCGCGAGGACTTCTTCGGGCG
>JASHRI010000075.1 GCA_030037435.1 Candidatus Acidiferrales bacterium
GTGCGCGATAGCGCGTCGGGCAATTCGCGGAATACCTGGGCCATTTCGTCCGCGGTCTTAAAATAAAACTGCTCGGTCGCGAACTTCATCCGCTGTGCGTCGCTCATGGTCTTGCCGGTCTGGATGCAGAGCAGCACTTCCTGAGCGTGGGCGTCGGACCGGGTGAGGTAGTGGCAATCGTTGGTGGCGACCAGCGGGATTCCCGTCTCGCGCGAAAGACGCACGAGATCTCTGTTGACGCGCGTCTCAACCTCGATGCCTTGATCCTGCACCTCGAGGAAAAAGTTTCCCTTGCCGAAAATATCGCGGAGGCGATAGGCATTGGTGCGCGCCTGATCGAATTGCTCGGAGAGCAGCGCGTCCGCCACCTCACCTCGCAGGCACGCCGACAGAGCAATCAATCCCTTGCTGTGCTGCGAAAGCAGCTGATGATCCACGCGCGGCTTGTAATAGAAGCCGTCGAGGAAGCCGGTGGAGACGAGTTGAATCAGATTCCGATAGCCTTCCTCATTTTCGCAAAGCAGCACCAAGTGATTCGATCGTTCGGCATCCGCGCCGCGATTTTTGTGGTTATCCGGCGCGACGTAGACTTCGCAGCCGATGATCGGCTTCACGCCGTGGGTGGTGGCTTGATGGTAGAAATTCGCCGCGGCAAAAAGGTTGCCGTGGTCGGTGACGGCAACCGCGGGCATGCCCCGGCGCGCTGCTTCGGCAGTCAGTTCGCCGATTTCGCAAGCGCCGTCGAGCAGAGAATAGTCTGTGTGGAGATGTAAATGGACGAAATTTGATCCCGCGGAGGAAGCCATGCGAAACCCATTCTAAACCAGCTTCGCCGAATGGGAAATGCCAAGATGGCACCGGAGAAGCCGCGGTTCCCGCTCATCGTCCCCCTTGGGTTGCTGCCGCGCAACTTTTGAGAGCCATCTGGGTTAACAACACGGTACAACGCACGCTGGCGATGCAACCGTCCCGCCCGCGGGGGACTCTCATTATGATGAGTGCAGGGCCACCAGGCCCGGTACCAAAGGGGTGAAGTTAGGGGTATAGGGAAAACCTACCGACTCTTATCAAGGGAGAAGCACATGCGTGTTCAAAGGTTCCTACTGATCGCCGTCCTGTTCCTGACCTGCGGAGTGACAACTACCTACGCCCAGTTTGGCTATGGCGAACCTTCGCGCACATTCGAAATTACCCCGTTTGGAGGCACGCGTTTTGGAGGAGCCATCGACCTGAACTCCGGCCCGTTCTCGCAGCTGGACATCAAGAGCACGTGGGATTACGGAATAATGGGCGACGTGACGATATTTCCCAACGTTGAAGGGGAATTCATGTGGAGTCGCCAGCCGACTCAGCTGACCGGCATCGATTTCACCACCGGCGTCCCCTCACCCGTGGGCAATGCAACTCTCGACATGTACCAGTGGGGAGTCAACGTCGCATTGCGCAACGCGCAGGCGAAGCTCGTGCCATTCGTGGCGTTCGGACTGGGCTTTACCCACTTCGGCACAAATTTTCCGACAGGCTTTAGTAACGGCTTCTCCTATAGCATCGGCGGCGGCGTGAAGTACTTCTTTACCCAGCACTGGGGCGCGAGGCTGGATGTGCGCTATGCGCCGTCGCGCACCACTACGTCGACGGGAGTCGTTTGCGACTTCTTTGGCAATTGCTTCAGCGTGCCCGTAAACAACTATGCGCACCAGGGACAAGCCAACTTGGGATTGATCTTCAGGTTCTAGGCGTTCTTCGAACCGATGAGGCTAAAGGCGGGCTGATTAGAAGTCGTCCGATTCCTGGGTGAATGTGTAGCCCGGTAGCTCCGCCGAAGCTCCCTTTTGCGCCACCTTGATTCGGACGGGTGGTTCTTGCTCAGCGCCCGTCTTGCGGAGCACGGCGTACGTGGCGAGCGCCTCGCCATAGATCTTGGTCACCAGGAAAGATTCACCGCTGTCGTTGTTCTTCCAAACTTGGCCGACTTGAATTTTACGGGCAGGCACACTACGAATGTAGACAGATTCATTCGCAGCGTCAACATGTGTAGCAGGATCGATTCGCCTGAAAAACTCCCCGGCCGTAATTCGCAGGCCTCCAAACCGCAGCGCCGAGGGAACTTAGCGAAGCCCGGATTCTCTGGCACCGCGCGGCGCGTTGTGGCATCTTAAAAATAGGCGGACGCGAGATATGCCATCGTCGAAAAACGTCGCGGTGATTCTGTTTCAGCTTGGCGGTCCGGACAGCCAGGAAGCTGTCGAGCCGTTTCTCTACAATTTGTTTTGCGACCCGGACATTATCAATTTCCCAGGCTCATTCTTGGCGCGCAAGCCACTCGCCAAGCTCATCTCGACTACGCGCTCTAAGAAGGTTCGCAAGCATTACGCGGAGATCGGGGGAGGGTCGCCCATCCGGCGCCTGACGGAACAGCAGGCTCGTGCGCTGGACGCGGCGTTGCGTCCCCACGTGGCGGCGCGGACCATCGTCGCCATGCGCTACTGGCATCCGAACACAGAAGAGGCCATTGCAGCGCTGGAGAGTGCGCCTTACGACGAGCTTGTCCTGTTGCCGCTCTATCCGCACTATTCGTTTGCCACCACCGGCAGCAGCCTGAAGGAATGGCACCGGCTGTACAAGCCCACGGTGCCGGTGCAGCGAATTGACCACTTCTATGATCACCCGGACTACATTGCTGCAATCGTCGAGCGAATCAACAGCGTGCTGCCCAATTTTTCGCAGGCTGACGACGTTCACTTGGTTTTCAGCGCTCATGGTTTGCCGATGACGCTTGTGGAAAGAGGGGACCCATATCCCAAGCACATCGATGCAACGAAGCGGCTGGTGCTGGAACTAGGAGCGTGGCCGAATCCGCACTCGCTTTGCTTTCAAAGCAGGGTGGGGCCGCAAAAATGGCTGCAGCCTTCGCTGACGGCCACCATCGAAAAGCTCGCGGGGGAGGGTGTTCGCCGCATGCTGGTGATTCCCATCGCTTTTCTGACCGACCACATCGAGACGTTGCACGAGATCAATATCGAAGCACGCAAACAGGCTGAGTCGATGGGCGTCACCGAATTTCAGATGATGCCCGCGCTGAACGATTCGCCGCTCCTGATACGCGGACTGGCCGACCTGGTGCTGCGCGCCGTGGGACACCGCTCGGGTGTTGC
>JASHRI010000076.1 GCA_030037435.1 Candidatus Acidiferrales bacterium
GCAAGGGCGGCCGTACGCATCTCGTCAGCCCCGCCATGGCCGCCGCCGCCGCAATCGAAGGCCACTTCGTCGACATTCGCAAGTGGCGCGGCGCAGAAGGGGTCGAGTGACGCCGGGATCGATATGCCGATGAAGACACTTCACCGGATTTCTATGTTTTTTATTGCCGTGCCGCTTTTGGCGATACTGTGGTCGTCGCTTTGGGAGATTTCCTTTGTCCAAGCAGAGCACCTTGAGATTGGGACCTCCGGCGCTATGTTTAGATACGATAACTGGCCACACCAAGCCGGGTTCTCTAACCTGGCTCTCGCTCTCATCGGGCTGCTGATCCTCCTGATTCCGTACCGTAAGACAGAGCCATGGGCTTTCGTGGCCCTCGCAGTCGTGATGATCTGCTACCTGTTGCCAACCTACTTCTTTCCTTTCTCCGTTCCCGGGGGCGGCCTAGGGCAAATCCTTCGACACTTGCAAAGCTCCCGAACAATTAGCTTGGCTGCGGTGAATTTCTATAGATATCTGTTAGCGGTTTTGGCACTCGCGGGACTTGCGTTAGCCGTTCCGCGATTCATCGCCGGTCGGCAGAGCACCCAACTTGAGAGGCACTGAGACGCAATGAAACCATTCACAAAGCACACGGGACTCGTCGCGCCGATCGACCGCGTCAACGTCGACACTGACCAGATGGTCCCCAAGCAATTTTTGAAATTTCTCACGCGCGAAGGCTACGGCCGCGTCCTGTTTTACGACTGGCGCTATCTGCCCGGCGAAAAGCCGAATCCTGAATTCGTCCTGAATTTCCCGCGCTACAAAGGCGCAAGCATTCTGCTTGCGCGGGCCAACTTCGGCTGCGGCTCGAGCCGCGAACACGCTCCATGGGCGATTCTCGACTACGGCATTCGCGCGATTCTCGCTCCCAGTTACGCCGACATTTTTTACAACAACTGTTTCAAGAACGGGATTCTTCCCGTCACGCTCCCGAGCGAACAAATTGACGAGCTTTTCGATCGCACTCAGAAAAACGAAGGCTATCGCCTCACCGTTTGCCTGGAACATCAAAAGGTCACCGACGATAAAGGCCTGAAATATTCCTTCACCATCGATCCCTTCCGCCGCGATTGCCTGCTCAAGGGTCTCGACGACATCGGCCTTACGCTGGTGCACGAATCGGACATCGCCGCATTCGAAAAGAAAAATCTGCATGTCCCGGCCATGAATTCGCCGCTCGACGTGAAGTACCACCAGAGCTAAATACATCTCATGCCCGCGAGGTTAAGGATCGGACAAGCCGATGGCTTCCGATTCTTGCTTTGCGCCCCGCTGAGCCAGAAGATGAATCTTGGGTCATCCGAAATGCCGCGATTTTTGATTCATCACGCCGGAGAAAGCGCCCGCGTTTTCGAGCTGGTGGGCGACCGCCCCGTCTCGATCGGCCGCGCCAAATCGAGCACCCTTGTGCTCGACAACGCCAGCGTGTCGCGGCAGCACGCCGTGGTTCGTTCCACGCCCGATAACCGCTGGCAGATCATCGACCGTTCCAGCTCCAATGGTGTCAAGGTCAACGGCGCCGCCGTGAAGGAAATCGTCCTCAATCCCAATGACGAAATTCTCGTCGGCGAATACCGGCTGCGATTTTTCGACGACTCGCCGGCTCGCGAAATGGTGGCGTACGGCACGCCGCAACTTCCGCCGCGCCTCGAAAAAGTGATGTCCGAATCCGCATATTCCGGCACATTCCTGCCATCACAGTCGATCGGCAGCTTTACTCCCCCGGAACCGGAACACGGCGCAAAGGGTGAAGATCGCGTCCGCGCACTCGAACAGGAGAATCGCCTGCTGACGCTGCTCTATCGCGTGAATCGCGCGCTCGGCGAGCTCAAAACAGTGGAAGAGGTGACCGAACGAATTCTGGACCTCGTGCTCGAAATCGATGGAGCCGAGCGCGGTTACACAATGCTCTTGAGCGAGGATTCGACGGACCGTGCCGACTTCAGCCGCGGAGACTACAGCTTCGAACCGGCCGTGATTCGTTATCGCAAGGATTCGAAGGGCTCACCTGCAAACGCCACGCCTCAGTTGACGATCTCGCGAAGCATCATCCGCCAGGTGATGCAGGGCGGCCTGCCGCTGCTCGTCACCGATCCGCAGTCCGATCCACGATTCGCCGCGGCGAAAAGCGTAGTCGCGGCGGGCATTCAGTCCGCGATGTGCGCGCCTCTCGGCACTAAGGACCAGCACTTCGGCCTGCTCTACGTGGACAATCTTTCGCGCCGCGGCATGTTTACAGTGGACCAGCTCAACGTGTTCGCGGTGGTCGCCGCCCAGGCGGGACTCGCCATCGATCGCGCCCGCAACCACAGCGGCGCACTTCAGCCTCAGCCTTCCGCCGCCCTCGAGTAACTTTCTTCAGGGAATCGAAAAGTAGCGAAACCGTTCAGAAAAAATGAGACAAGATTTTCGGCGCGATTTCCGGCCGCTATCCCGTGACGTCGCGAACGTGCGTGGCGATGAACCACAGATTCCCGAACGGATCGCGAACTCCCGCGCTGCGATCCCCGTACGGTTGGTCGGTTGGAGGTTGAATCGATTCGGCGCCTGCGCGCAACGCCTGTTCGTAAAGCGCATCCGTATTCGGAACGTACAGATGGAGGCTGGTCGGCCTTGGTGGATACTCCCCGCGGCCGGTCGCACCGGCCAGCACGATCAAGGAATCGCCAATGCGCATCTGCGCGTGCGGCACGCTGCCGTCGGGAAGTTGCGCGCGATACACTTCCTCGCCGCCGAACGCATTGCGGAGGAATTCGATCAACTGCGAGGCCGAGTCAGCATACAAATGCGGCGTTACACCGCGGAGGTTGGTGAAAAGTTTGTCGCCGGGCAACGGCGCGAAAATGAAGAGACTATTGCCGGAAACATCGCGGACGATGCCGGCACGCGTGCCGTATTCTTTGTCCGCCATCGGCTCAATGGCCTCCGCTCCCGCTGCGATCGCACGCCTGTAAATTGCGTCGGGGTCGCTCGCGCGAATCGACAGCGTGCTTGGCATCGCCGGATATTGCGGATTTGTGTCAGCCACTTCGATCATCGAATCGCCAATTTTGAGTTCGGCATGCATGATTGTGTCGGTTCCCGGCGGTCCTGTGCGGAATTTCTCTTCTGCCTCGAACGCTCGCTTCATGAAGTCGATCCACTGCGCGGCACCGGAAATGACCAGGTACGGGGTGACTGTGTGAAAACCTGCGCGAATATAGTTCACAGCCTTTTCGCCCTCCGATATTGCCTTCGTGCCCACACTTCGCCGCGCCGAGTCCTCGTGAATGCGACGCTGCTCTTCCTGGGGAGACAATGTCTCTTTGTGCGTCGCGATGTACCACGTGTTGCCGAACGGATCCTTCACTCCGCCCACG
>JASHRI010000077.1 GCA_030037435.1 Candidatus Acidiferrales bacterium
TTGTCGACTTCGCTTCCGTCCGGCAGTGTGTACGACGTGGCCCGGCCGCCGAGATGCGGCCGCTTCTCGTACAGACGGACTTCCAGGCCCGCTTCAGCCAGCGCGACGGCGGACGAAAGCCCCGCCAGACCGCCGCCGATCACCAGAACGCTTTGCGAGGGCATCCCTTTTCCACCAATTGCTCATTCCCGCCGTCAGCAGGTATTGAAGTTTTTTGGCGCCAGAAAGTGAAACGCGAGAAGAGAACACGTCGAAGCCGCATTCCTCGATGCGCGCCACCAGTGTGCTGTAGGTTCGGACGAGGGCCCACAGCGTGGCGCGGCTGTCCGCATCCACCTGCTGCACCAGCGGCGCGCCTTCTTCATAAAGACGCCAGGCACGATCCGCCTCAAACTCAAGAAGATTTTTCAGCCTCGGGCTGATGGGACCGCGCAGTTCCTCTTCGCGCACTCCAAAGCGATCAAAATCTTCCTGCGGCACGTAGACGCGGCCCATTTCGAGATCGCCGCGCACATCGCGGATGATGTTGGTCATCTGGAAAGCGAGACCCAACCGTTCGGCCAAATCAGGCGCGCGCGGATCCCGAAAGCCGAATACGTGAAGACAGGTGAGTCCCACGGTGCCGGCCACGCGATAGCAATATTCCGAAAGGCGGTCGAAGGTGGCATATCGCGAGATCGTCAGATCCATCTCCGCGCCGAGGATCAAATCGTGAAAGTAGCGCGTAGGAATCTTGAAACGCGCAATCGTATCCGCGAGAGCGGGAAGCACGGGATGAACTTGCGGACGTCCGGCCACGGCTTCGTCGAGCATCGCGCGCCAGCGCGCAAGCCCCCCGCGCTTCGATTCGAGGTCGCCTGGCTCGTCTGAGACGTTATCAACCAAGCGCATGAATGCGTAAAGCGCGCAGAGCGCGTTGCGCTTGTCCTTGGGCAGGCCGTAAAACGCAAGGTAAAAGCTGCTGTGCGCAGAGCGCGCCACGCGATTGCATTCGGCGTAGGACTCGGCGATTGCCCGGGCATCGACGCCACTCACTCCACGTCCCGGCGCTACGGCTTCGACGACGCCATCATCGGATGATTTCTCCTCGGATTCCTGTGACTGCGAAAACGCTTTCGCGCCGAGCGCGCGCCCCAGAAGGCGAAGCTCGGTCCATTTGGTGAGCGCTGGACGTTGTGTCAGCGTGTTGTAACCTTGGCGCTCAATCGCATCGAGAACCGCCATGCCGCCGCGACTGAAAAGGTCGAGGTCCACACGCAGTGTTGAATCGACGCGAAGCGAAAGCGGCAAGCCAGCGGCGAAAAGCTGGCGCGTGCGCGCGATCAAATGCCTCATCAGTCGCACGTAGCGTTCGTCAAATCGCCGCGCCACGATATCGGCTTCGCTCAACCCATGCGCCGCGAGCGCTTCAATCGGAATGTAGATGCGGCCTTTATCTAGATCGCGCGACACATCCTGCCAGAAATTCGCGAGCTGCAGAGCCGTACAGGTGTAATCCGAAAGCCGCTGCCGGTCGTCGTCTCGATAGTCGCAAAGGTAGAGCACCAGCCTGCCAACCGGGTTCGCCGAATATACGCAGTAGTCGAGCACGGCGTCCCAGGTAGCGTAACGTGGCGTAGTTTGATCCTGGCGGAACGCGCGCAAAAGATCGCAAAAGGGTTGAATCGGAATTTCTTTCGCGCCAATCGTCTCGCGAAGCGCGATCAATACGGGATGGCTGGGGCCGCCGTCTGGTTCGTAAATCGATCGCAGCTCGTCTTCCCACGCATCGAGCAATTCAAGCGAGCGCGCATGATCCGCGATTTCATCGCCCAGATCATCGGACCAGCGGCAGTAGGCGTACACGTTGTAAAAATGCTGATGTAGTCTCCGCGGAAGAAGCCACGAAACCACGTTGAAATTCTCGTAGTGGTGGGTTGCCAGCCAGCGCGTGTAGCGTTGGGCTTCTTCGGCGCTGCATCTCTCGGACGGCAGGCGCCGCGCAATTTCCAGTTCCGGTGTGGGTAGCATCAAGACTCGACCGTGATGAGCTCGACGGACGGCTTAGGGAATCACGGCCATTTTCAGCTCACCGTGTCGATCCTTCATGTCGCGAAAAACGTTCGGAAGCTCCGCCAGCGGCACTTGGCCCGTGATGAAATCGCTGGCGCGAATCTCTCCGCGAACAATCGTATCCAGCGCCTCGCGAATGAACCGGGGCGTGTGATGGAAAGTCGGACGGATTGTGATCTCCGAATAGTGCAGCAGCGAAGGATCTACCTTCACTTCCGTCCCACGCGGGCAGCCTCCAAACAAGTTTACGATTCCGCCCTTGCGAACCATTGCCAGGGCCCACTCCCATGTTCCGGGTTGCCCAACGGCTTCGATCACCGCGTCGGCCCCGCGAGCCGCTTCGGTCAACTGGCGGACTTGTTTCACCGGATCGTCCGTCCTTTCCACGTCAATTGCCGCCGTCGCGCCCAGCCGCTCGGCGGCCCGCATCTGGCTCGGGCGCTTCCCTACTGCAATCACGCGGACCTGCCGGGACGACAGGATGCGAATGAACTTCAATCCAATCGGCCCGCAGCCGATCACCACAGCCGTATCGCCGGCACCCAAAGCCGTCTCGTGCACGCCGCGCAACACGCAAGCCAACGGTTCGACCATCGCTGCATCCAGGAACGACACGCTCTCTGGAATCTCCAGCATGTTCTGTCGCACGATGCGGCCGGGAATCCGGATGTACTCCGCGTACGCGCCGTTGTTGAACAGCAGATCTTCGCAGAGGTTCGGCTGGCCTTTGCGGCAGTAAAAGCACACGTTGCACGGCGCGGAGTTCGACGGCACCACTCGCATGCCTGCGCGTATGTTGCCGTTCACACCGCTGCCCTTATCTTCCACAACGCCGGAAAGCTCGTGGCCGAAAAGCGCGGGCGGCTGAATCATGCGCGCATGGAATCCTTGCTTCCAGGTCTTCAGGTCCGTTCCGCAGGTCAAAGCCACTCGAACGCGCACAAGGACGTCTTCTTCCTGCAGCCGCGGAATATCGACGCTCTCGATTTTCACGTCTTCGCGGCCGTACAGTACAGCCGCAATCATGTGCCCGTTGCTGGTTTCAGAGGTCATCGGTGCGTCAATTCATTCGTGGGTGATAATCACCTTCAGAGTAACTTCTTGGGGATGCGCCGCCAAGTCCAGCGCCTCCGAAATGCGCTCCAGCGGAAACCTATGGGAAACCAGTTCCCGCGTAGGGACCCGCTGTTCAAACACCAGAGCCGCGGATTCCTCCTGCTCATCCACCGAAGCGCTATAACTGCCGAGGATTTCCTTTTCTTCCACGCCGATTGCCGCCGCCGGAAATTCCAGCCGCAACACGGGATCGTTATGCGCAAACAGTAGCACGCGCCCTCCAGGCCGCGCGATAGCCAACGCCTCTGGCACCAGTGCCGCGTTGGGCGCAGCCAGCAGCACGGCGTCCGCTCCGCGTCCGCCCGTTCGCCGTCGGATTTCCTCGATCAAATTCGTTTTGCGCGGATCGAACGACTCCGCCGCGCCAAACTTCACGCTAGCAGCTCGACGCCCCGCCATCGGATCGCTGCTGTACACGTTCGCGCCCATCTGGCGGGCCAGAATCATCAACAGCATCCCGATGGGCCCTTGTCCGATCACCAGCACCGTCTCGCCCTTCGCCACGCGCGCTTTTCGCACTGCTTTCAGGCACGTATTCACGGGCTCGACGAACGTCGCATCTTCAAACGTCACGCCCGCCGGCAGCGCCATCATTCCGCGCTCGACGATCCAGGGCATCGCGCGAACATATTGCGCGAACCCGCCACCATTCGGATCGAATCCCGCCGTCAATCCGGTGCGCTTGTATTGCGCGCACTGCGAAAACAGTCTTCTCTCGCAGTAAAAGCACTCGCCGCAAGGGATATGATGGAAGCTCACCACGCGATCGCCCGGCTTGAACTTCTTCACGCCGGGCCCAACTTTCACGATCGTTCCCGCCAGCTCGTGCCCTAAAATCTGCGGCGGCTGGATGAAGCCTTGGTGGATTTTCTTGATGTCCGTGCCACAGATTCCGCAGGCCGCCACGCGAAACAGCACCTCGCCCTCGCCGATCGCTGGAATCGGCACGGACTCAAGCACCACTCGGCCCGGCGCGCGATAGACACCCGCTCTCATGTGGCCTTCGCTGGTCTCCGCCGATCGTTGCGACCCAACCTGTGCCACTGCTTTGCTCATGATCTCCACCGGTTTACCCCGACGCCGCCTTGGACTCCAGCGGCCCGGCGGCCTCTGCAATTCTCTCGACGTAGCGATCCAGAAATCGACACAGCTCGGTCGCCGCTCGCTTGCTGTCCTGTGCCAGCCTCATCAGGGCGGGCATCGCCTGCGGGCGCTGCGCCACCTGGGCCATCACCCGTGGAATGCTCAACTGCCCTTCGTC
>JASHRI010000078.1 GCA_030037435.1 Candidatus Acidiferrales bacterium
TGGGAAAGCTTCATGAACGGAATGCGCATGGTGTTTCCGAACCGTCCGATCGAGGACCTGAGCAATAACGACGAAATCTTCCACGTTCTCTACGATCTGAGCGACCGCTTCCAGGTGCCCGGCGAACAGTACGTGCAGACCGGCCGAACGTACGAGAAGGACGGCTACGTGCCGAAGTGGCGCGCGATTCGTGACGACAAGGGCCGGATCATGGTGGCCATCTGCCACAACATGCATCTGGGCGATGCGTGGGAATGGGCGGATAGCCCCGAATATCCGGAGCGTTTCGCGTCGCTGGCGTTTCGCCTGGGGATCGACTATGTGATGTACGGAATGACGCACTAGGGAGCGATGGGGACGGCAGTCCCCGTTCATGAGCGTCGCGAAAAATGTTTCAATTTTTATTCAACTACCCGACTGCAATTTTCTCCAAAGGCGAACTGATCCTGCTAGGTTCGTGGCCGAGATGGATCTTGTGGCTGCTGGTGGTGGTGGTCGCCGCCGGACTGGGATTCCTGATTCGTTCGAGGCTTTCGAACGCCGCGCCGGGCTTGAGAAAGTGGCGAATGGCGGCGATCTGGCTGATTCAGTCGCTGGTAGCCGCGCTGGTGCTGGTGCTGCTGTGGCAGCCGGCGATTACGGTGGCGGAGCTGAAGCCGCAGCAAAATATCATCGCCGTCCTGGTGGATGATTCGCGCAGCATGGCCCTGGCCGACAACGGCACGTCGCGGCTGGCCGAGGCCGTGAAGGCCTTGCAGGGCGGCGTGCTGACGGGACTACAGCAGAAATTTCAAACGCGCGTTTACGCCGTTGATAGCCGCCTGACGCGCGTGCCGGACCCCAACCAGATCCAAGCATCCGCTCCCGCGACGCACCTTGGCGACGACCTACAACAACTTGTGTCTGAAACGAGCGGCTTGCCGCTTGGCGCGGTGGTGCTGATGAGCGATGGGGCCGACAACTCGGGCGGAATCGACCTGAATACGATTG
Organism: Candidatus Acidiferrales bacterium; assembly: GCA_030037435.1. Taxonomy (GTDB): domain Bacteria; phylum Acidobacteriota; class Terriglobia; order Acidiferrales; family UBA7541; genus Palsa-295. Next base: position 991 of record JASHRI010000078.1, read on the forward strand.
CCGCTCTGCGCAGCCGCCACATTCCCGTGCATACCGTGGGATTCGGGCCGGAGCAGACTTCGCACGACGTTGAGATCGACGACGCGATCGTGGCGCCGCGCGCGCTGGCGGACTCGAGGCTTGCGGCGGCCGTTTCTTTTCATCAGCGAGGCTATTCGGGACAGAAGGCGATGCTGACGGTGCGCGACGGCGACAAGGTGATCGCTACGCGACAGATCACATTTGGATCGGACGGAAAAATACAGTCGGAGACTGTGCCGTTCAGCGCGGGCGATGCCGGAGCAAAGACGCTGCAATTCTCGATCGATCCAATGCCGGGCGAGGACAATCGCCTGAACAATTCGGTGACGCGGCTGGTGAACGTCGAATCGGACAAGCGGCGAATCCTGTACGTGGAAGGCGAGCCGCGATGGGAATACAAATTCATCCGGCGCGCCGAGGATGACGACCGGATCGTGCAGGTGGCGTCGATGCTGCGCACGACCGAAAACAAAATTTACCGGCAAGGGATCGAGGATCCGAACGAATTGGCTGATGGCTTTCCGTCGAAGGCGGAAGATTTATTTAAGTATCAGGGCCTGATTATCGGGTCGGTGGAAGTGGCGTACTTTACGCCCGCGCAACAGGATTTGATTAGACAGTTCGTCGACCGGCGCGGTGGCGGGCTGCTGCTGCTGGGCGGGCGATTCGCGCTATCGGACGGCGGCTGGGGAGGGTCGAGCTTGTCGGACTTACTGCCTGCCACACTGCCGAATCGGAAGAATACGTTTCATCGCGCGCCGGCGACCGTCGCGTTGACGCCGACGGGTGCGGACAGCCTGATCTGCCGGCTGGTGGACGATCCTCAGCGCAACGTGGAAAAGTGGAAGACGCTGCCGTACCTGATGGATTACCAGGAAATCGGCGAGCCGAAGCCGGGCGCGGCCACGCTTGTGACGATGAAAGCGGGCAGCCACGAGATGCCGCTGCTGGTGACGGAAAATTATGGGCGGGGGCGAAGCGCGATCCTGGCGACATCGGGCACATGGCGATGGCAGATGAGCTTGCCGCTGGGCGACACGAGTCACGCTATGTTTTGGCGGCAACTGCTGCGATGGGTGGTGTCTGACACGCCGGGGCAGGTGGAATCATCGGTGCCGCATCAAGTGATATTCGACGATTCGCACATTCACTTGTCCGCGGATGTTCGCGATAAAAGCTACGTGCCTGCGCCCGACGCGAGCGTGGAAGCGCACATTCTGGGGCCGGATGGAATTTCGGCGATGGTGGAGATGACGCCCGTGCCAGATGCGCCGGGGACGTTTCAAGCGGATTGGACGGCGGACAAACCAGGCTCGTATCTGACGGAAGTGACGGCGCGGCGAGGAGATCAGGAAATTGGCAAGGATGTGCTGACGTTTCAACGAATGGATGGAGTAGCGGAAAATTTTCATACCGAGCAGAATCGCGATCTGCTCGAAAAACTTTCATCGCAAACCGGCGGAGAATACTGGCGCCCGCAGGAGCTTTCAAAGCTGGCGAGCGACATCCCGTATTCCGAGGCGGGCGTGACGATCAGAGAGACTAAGCCGCTGTGGAATATGCCGGTGGTTTTCCTGGTGATTTTGCTGCTGCTGTTCTCTGAATGGCTGCTGCGCCGCAGATGGGGGATCGTGTGAAGACGCGACTCGCCGGCTTCGCGCTTGCATTCTTGTTTTTATTCGCGCTGCCTGCACGCGCGAACATTTACTACGTGACGGTGGCGGGCCTGGGCGGCGAGCCGGATTATGAGCAGGAATTCACGCAGCTCGCGTCCGATCTGGACAAGCTGCTGAAGGCTTCGGGGCCGGACGCACACGTCTACACATTATCGGGCGGCGATGCAACGCGCGAGCACGTGACGCAAACGCTGACGACGGTCGCCTCCCAGGCAAAGCCCGATGATGATTTCGTGCTGATTTTGATTGGGCACGGCTCGTTCGACGGTGTCGAATACAAATTCAATCTGCCGGGCCCCGATATTTCCGGCGCGGACCTAGCCGCTCTGTGCGATCGCATACCCGCAAAGCGGCAGTTGATCGTCAATACGAGCAGCGCAAGCGGCGGGTCGATTCCGGCCCTGGAACGACGGGGGCGCGGAGTGATTACGGCGACAAAGAGCGGCACGGAGAAGAACGCCACGGTTTTCGCGCGATATTTTGTGCAAGCGCTGCATGATCCAGACGCTGATGTGGATAAGAACGAAGCGATCACGGCGCTGGAGGCATTTCAATACGCGACCTCGAAGACCGCAGCGTTTTACGATTCGCAAAAGCGACTGGCTACCGAGCACGCCCAATTCGAGGATACCGGACTGCACGATGCGGTGCGCGAGCCGGCGTCCGATAGTGGCGAAGGCCAGTTCCTGGCGACTTTCACGCTAATCCGAATCGGCACGGCGCAAAAGGCTTACAACGATCCGGCGAAGCGCCAATTGCTGGCGAGAAAAGAGGAGCTGGAGCGGCAGATCGACACGTTGAAATATCAGAAGGCCGCGATGTCGCAGGATGAGTACAAGGAGCAGATGACCACGGCTCTGGTGGAACTCGCCAAGGTGCAGGGGGAACTTGATAAGTGACCTGCACGCTGCAAGCCGGAATTCTAGTTGCGGCTGCACTGATGGCTTCCAGTGTCGCTGCCGCAGCCACGCCCGACGATTGCCAGGCGCTGCGCAAGCATGGACGTGAAAACGAGGCGCAAGCGTGCTACGAATCGCTGGCTCGTTCGCACGATGCTTACCTGCGCGCGGAAGGCGAATGGGGCCTCTACCAATACGAGGACGCGAACAATGATTTTCGTATGGCGGTTGCGCAATCGCCTAAAAGCGCTCTTTATCGGATTCGGTGGGGCCTGCTGCTGCACGAACGGTTCAACAACACCGACGCGGAGGGGCTATTCAACGAGGCTTTGCAAATCGATCCAAAGAATGCGCAGGCCTATCTGGGCTTGGCGCGGGTGAGCGCGGATGGATTCGACAACCAAGCCGTCGTTTGGACCGCCAAGGCGCTGGAACTCGATCCGAAGCTCGTGGCGGCCCACGAGCTGATGGCCGACCTTAAGCTGGAGGATTCCGACACCAAGGAGGCGATCAAGCAGGCGGACGAGGCGATTCAGATTGCGCCCGATGCACTGGACGCGATGGCGATTCACGCGGCGGTGGAAGTGCTGGCCGATCGATCGCCTGACGCATGGCTTGAGAAGGTCCATCAGGTGAATCCGCATTACGGGCAGGCCTACGCGTTGATTGCGCAGCAGCTGGTGCTGAATTACCGGTACGAAGACGCTATCGCCTATTACCGAAGGGCGATCGAAGCGAATCCGGAGTTGTGGTCGGCTCGCTCGCAGCTCGGCATCAATCTGATGCGCATGGGGCAAGAGGACGAGCCTCGGCAGCAGCTCGAAATGTGCTACGACCATGGATATAGAAACGAGGAGACGGTCAACTCGCTGCGCTTGCTGGACAGCTACAAGAACTTCGTGGTCTATCGCGATGCCCACACGATCCTGAAGATCAATAAAAAGGAAGCCGATCTGCTGCGACCGTATTTTCAGGATGTGCTCGATCGCGCGATGGCCACCTACGATAAGAAATACAAAATGACTCTGCCTGGGCCGGTGCAGGTGGAAGTCTACGCCGATCATGAGGATTTTGCGGTGCGCACAATGGGCATGCCGGGTCTCGGCGCACTGGGAGTGACATTTGGCGAAGTTGTGGCGATGGACAGCCCATCAGGACGCAAGCCGGGCGATTTCAATTGGGCCAGCACGCTGTGGCACGAAATGAGCCACGTTTACATCCTGACGGCGACGAATCACCGCGTACCGCGATGGTTCACGGAAGGGCTGGCGGTGCACGAGGAAACGCAGGCTTCGCCGGAATGGGGCGACCCGATCACGCCAGACATTCTGGTGGCAATTCGCGACAAGAAACTACTGCCGGTGGCAGATCTCGACCGGGGATTCGTACGGCCTGAGTACGGCGCCCAAGTGATCGTCTCTTATTATCAGGCGGGCCGCATTTGCGATTACATTCAGGACCGCTGGGGCGCCGACAAACTGCTCGATATGGTCCATTCGTTTGCGCAGCACAAGACGACTGCCGAGGCGATCCAAGAGAATCTAGGCATGACGCCGGAGGAGTTCGACAAGGAGTTTCAGGCCTGGATATATAAGGACGTTGGCCAGGAGGCCGAGCACTTCGACGACTGGCGCATGCACCTGAAAGATCTTGCCGAGCAAGCCAAGAACAAGAACTACGACGCGGTGCTCAAAGAAGGCGAAGAAGTTCGCGCGATGTATCCGCAGTACATTTACGACGCGAATGCGTATGAGTTCATGGCCGAAGCGGATGTGGCGAAGGGCCAGAAACAAGCGGCAGCGGCGATCCTGACGGATTACGAAAAAGAGGGAGGGCGCGATCCGGATACGCTGAAAGAATTGGCTTCGCTCGAGGAAGGATTGGGCCAGCCCAAGGAAGCCGCGGCCACGCTTGATCGCATCAATTATATCGACCCGGTGGATGAAGAACTGCATCGCCACCTAGGCGCTCTGTGGCTCGCGCAGAAAAATTATTCGGGCGCGATCCGCGAGTATTCGGCGGTTGTGGCTATGCATCCGCTCGACAAGGCTTCCGCGGAATACAATCTGGCCGAGGCCTATTTTTCCAACGGACAAATGGACAAGGCTCAGGAAAATGTATTTGCGGCGCTCGAGGCTGCTCCAGATTACCGTCCCGCTCAAAAACTGCTTTTACAACTTCAAGGCTCCGAGAAAGGGAAATAATCGATGGCTACCCCTGCTGAGACAAATCAGACTTCCGCTGAATTGCAGAAGCGCATCGACCGATTTCAGGCCGTGCGCGAAGGCATTCTTGCCCAAGTTCGCCAGGTCATCGTGGGACAAGAGGATGTGCTGGACCAGATTCTGATCGCGCTGTTCGTCGGCGGGCATTGCCTGATTACCGGTCTTCCCGGCACCGCCAAGACGCTGATGGTCCGCACGGTGGCGCAAACACTGGGGCTCCTGTTCAAGAGAATTCAATTTACGCCGGACCTGATGCCATCGGACATCACGGGGACGGACATCATCGAGGAAGATCCTACTACGGGGCATCGCCGCTGGACCTTCGTTCCCGGACCGATCTTCGGCAACATCCTGCTGGCGGACGAAATCAACCGGACTCCGCCCAAGACGCAGTCGGCACTGCTGGAAGCGATGCAGGAGCTTTCCTGCACGGTTCGCGGCAATCAATACACTCTGCCCGCGCCATTCTTCGTTCTTGCCACACAGAATCCGATCGAACTGGAAGGCACGTATCCACTGCCGGAAGCGCAGCTGGATCGATTTCTCTTCAACATCGTGCTCGATTATTTGAGCGCCGAGGACGAAGTGAAAGTCGTGGATCTGACCACTACCACGAAGGTGGCACATGTACAGGCCGTCACGTCCGCGCAGGAAATTCTGGATTTCCAACAGCTGGTGCGCATGGTGCCGGTGGCGGAATCACTGGCGGCGTATGTGGTGAAGCTGGTTCGAGCCACTCGCCATACCAGCGGCATCGCTCCCGATTTCATCACGAAGTATGTGAACTACGGAGCCAGCGTGCGTGCCGCGCAATTCATCATTTTGGCGTCCAAGGCCCGCGCGCTGACTCGTCATCGCTACCACGTGGCGTACGAAGACGTCGCCGCACTGGCGATTCCGGTGCTGCGGCACCGCGTGCTATTGAACTTCCACGCGGAGTCGGACCGCATCGATTCGGATGAAATCCTGCGGCGCTTGCTGGCGAGCGTGCCGCCGCCACAGGGGGCTTGATCGTGCAGCGTTTCCTCGATCCTGCGGTTCTCGCTCGCATATCGGACCTTGATTTGGTGGCGAGAACCGTCGTTGATGGCTTCGTCGCGGGCCTGCATCGCTCGCCGGACTTCGGCTTCAGCCAGGAGTTCGCGGAATATCGCGCCTATACACCGGGCGATGATCTTCGCCACGTCGACTGGAACGTTTTCGCGCGCACCGAACGCGCCTATCTGAAGCGCTATCGCGGCGAGACCAATAGCTTGCTGACAGTGCTGCTCGATGCCAGCAATTCGATGAATTACACGTCCCATTCGGTCAGCAAAATGGACTACGCGCGGTTTATCGCCGCGTCCCTCTTCTATCTGGCGATTCAGAATCAGCGCGACGCAGCGGGCTTGATCGTATTCGACGACGAAGTGCGCAATTACATCCGCCCGTCCACCCGGCAAGGCCAGCTCGCTCGCCTGATGAGCGGCCTGGAACTTGCTGAGCCGCACGCCCGCACTGATTTTCGGAAGCCGCTGGATCACTTTCAGGAATTTCTGCGGCGCCGCGGACTGGTGCTGATGCTTTCGGATTTCTTCGAGCCGCCGGAACGGATTGTCCGCACGATCGAGCCGCTCCGTTTTCACGGCAACGAAGTGGTGCTATTTCACGTGCTCGATCCCAGGGAGATACGCCCCGAACTTGGCGAGCCTGCGATCCTGGTAGATCTGGAAACGCGGGAGCGGCTGGAAGTGACTCCCGAATACGCGCAGAACGAGTATCGCCAGAAGATGGCGACGCACATCGACGAATTGCGCGACCGGGCTCGCGGCGCAGGAATGGACTATTTCCTGCTCTCTACAGAACGACCTCTCGATGAAGCGCTGACGGAATACCTATCGATTCGGCAGCGGAGAAACTGAATGGGATTTCTGGCTCCATGGTTCCTGGTGGGCGCGGCAGCGGTGGCAGTGCCTCTCTATTTGCACTTGCTTCGCCGCCATACCACCACACCACAGCCATTCAGTTCGCTGATGTTCTTCGAGCAGCGCACGCAGAGTTCGATACGCCACCGAAGGCTGCGCTATCTGCTGCTGTTGGCTTTGCGGCTCGCGCTACTGCTGCTTCTTGTTCTGGCGTTCGCCGATCCGTTCATCAATCGGCCGGTGGCCAGCGCGTCGAGCGGCAAGCTGCTGCTGCTGGTGATCGACAATTCCTTCAGCATGCGCGCGGGTTCGCGGCTTGCAGACGCGAAGCGCGACGCAACGTCGGTGCTCGCCTCGCGCCCGCCCTCGGAACGCGCACAGGTGATGGCGCTCGGATCACAACTTCAAGTGCTGACGCAGCCCACGCAAGATTCGGTCGGGCTAAGCAGTGCTGTCAACAGCGTTCAGCCTAGCGATACTCGCGGAAGCTTTGGCGAACTGGCTCGCGCGCTGCACTCGATGGCGGAAAGCGCAAACGAGCCGATCGAACTTCATCTTTTCAGTGACATGCAAAAATCGAACATGCCGGCAAATTTTCAGGATATGGTTCTGCCGCCGAACGTCTCGCTGGTGCTGCATCCCGTGGCAACGAAAGCCATGCCGAACTGGGCGGTGGAGAGCGTGAACGCGCCAGGCCAGGTGTGGGATCCGAAGAAGGCTCGCGTGGAAGCGGTGATTGCGGGTTACAACACCCCGGCGGCTATGCGCACGGTATCGCTTGTTGTGAACGGCAAGGTGGCGGCCACGCGCATGGTTTCCGTGCCGGCCAGCGGGCGCGCAACCGTGGAATTCGATTCGCTGAACGTGCCTTACGGATTCAGCCGATGCGAGGTGCGCATCGATTCGGCCGATTCCCTTCCCGGCGACGATTCAAGCCTCTTCGCAGTCGAGCGCTCCGATCCGGGTCGCGTACTGTTCCTTCACGAATCGGCTGATTCACGCTCGCCACTCTATTTCGAGGCTGCGCTTTCGTCGGCAGCTGAATCGGCCTTTACGATGGAAAGTGTTCCGGTGGCGCAGGCGTCTAACGTCATGCTGTCGAAATATGCGTTCGTGGTTCTATCGGACGTTTCGTCGCTACCGTCGGTGCTCGAAAATAATCTCGCAAGCTACGTTCGCAATGGCGGAAGCGTGCTCGTTGCGGCCGGTACTGCTACGGGGCGCTTGCCTCGGGTGCCGGTTTTCGGCGCAAACATTCTGCAAGCACGCTACTACTCGAATCAGGAAGACCATTTCCTCAACGTGGGCGATGCTGACCCGGCGCATCCCTCCGTGCAGAAGGCCGACCGCTGGTCGGGCGTCAAGTTCTACTACGCCGTGCGCGTCGATGACTCGGGTTCGCGCGTGGTTGCTCGCCTGACCGATCAGACCCCCATACTTTTGGACAAGAGCATCGGCGAGGGACGCGTGCTTTTGCTCGCTTCGGGTCTCGACAATGTGACCAATGATTTTCCGCTGCATCCGAACTTCGTGCCCTTCGTCGAGCAGACAGCTTTCTATCTCTCGGGCACCGAGCGCCGGAGCGGCTCTCGATTGGTCGATTCGTTCCTGCAGTTGCGTACGTCGAAGGAACAGGCCGTGAGCGTGGAAGTGATCGATCCGGGCGGCCGGCGTCCGCTTTCGTTGAAGGAAGCGACCACGGCGCAAAGCTATCAATTGACCAGCAGCGGCTTCTATCAGCTGCGCCTAGCGAATGGCCGCCAGGACGTGGTGGGCGTCAATGCCGATCGGCGCGAGTCCGATCTTGATGTGATACCGCCGGATGTTCTCGCGCTTTGGAGCGGAAACACCAGCAAAGAATCCGTCGCATCTTCCGCAGACCAGCCCGCGACAGAAAAAAACAAGCCCTTTGGCCTGTGGTGGTACGTTATGCTATTGGTGTTGTTAGCGGCGGTTGCGGAATCGTGGGTGGCCAGCCGATATTTGGGCACCCGGCGGGAGGAATTATGAGCATGCGGGAAAGGCTCAGCTCCTACATTGCGCAACTGGAGCGTCGACTCCGGCTCGGGGCGATCCTACGCGGCGCCGCGATCCTCACTTCGGCGGCACTAGCGGCCACAGTTGTGCTCGTTCTAATTTCCAACGCCTTTGCGTTCTCGCGCGGCAGTCTGGCTGGGTCGCGCGTGGTTTTGCTGTTTGTCCTGATCCTGGCGATTGTCGCGGGACTAGCGATTCCTTTGCGGCGCCTGAACCGCAGGCGCGCCGCCGCCAAAGCCGAGAGCGTCTTCCCGCAATTCCAGCAGCGCCTGGTCACATTCGCAGAGCGCGATTCCGGCGCTCGTGACCCGTTTCTTGAGCTGCTTGCCGCGGACACACTGAACATTGCTCGCGAGGCTGCACCCAAGCGCCTGATTTCCGATCGTATGTTACTTGGGTCGCTTGCCGTCGGACTGGCATCTCTCGGTGTGCTGGTTTGGATGATCGCTGCCGGTCCTGGCTTTCTCGGTTATGGCGCGGCGCTGCTATGGGAAGGCCCTCGAGCCGGCGTCAGTCCTTTTTATGACATCCAGGTCACTCCGGGCGACGCCACTGTTCGGCGCAATGCCGATGAGCTGGTTACGGCCGAGCCGATCGGCATTCAGACAGACAAGGTTCGCCTCTACGCGCGCTTCCAGAGCGCCTCGAAGTGGGAACAGCTCTCGATGCAGCCGCAGCCGAACGGTTCCGGATTCCAATTCGTCTTCGCCGGCCTTCCCGAAGGTGTCGAGTATTACGTCGAGGCCGGCGCCGTTCGCTCGCGCGATTTCAAGTTGCGCGTAGTTGATCTGCCTTCCGTGAAGCAGATCCGCGTCACGTACCACTACCCGCCTTGGACTGGCATGCAGAACGTGGTCGACGAGCATGGGGGCGATCTGCACGCTGTGGAAGGCACAGACGCAGACCTTGAGGTGCTCACCGATCGCCCCTTGCGCGACGGCGTTCTCGTTCTCGACAACGGCCAGCAGCTTCACCTGAACGGGGGCGACGGCAACCATTACACCGGCACGATCAAGATGGCTAAGGACGGCTCATATCACGTGGCGGCGGTAGATCAAGGGCAGCCTGTCCGCCTCTCTGAGGATTTCTACATAGAGGCCGACAAGGCGAACCCGCCGGAAATCGCTATCGAACGTCCGGGCAATGATTATCGTGCCAGCCCAATCGAGGAAGTGACGGTTGCGGTGAAGGCTGACGACCAATTCGGCGTCAACGATCTTACGCTGCACTATTCCGTTAACGGCGGCCCCGAGCAGAGCGTCAACTTGCTGAAGCAGAAAGGCGCCAAAGAGGCGGACGGATCGACGGTCCTCTACCTCGAAAATTACAAACTGGTGCCCGGCGATATCGTCAGCTTGTACGCCACGGCCAAGGACGCCCACGCCGAATCGCACACCGATATGTACTTCATCCAGGCGGATCCGTTTGAGCGCGATTTTTCGCAATCGCAGACGGCCGGTGGCGCAGGCGGTGGCGGGATGGGCGGTGGCCAGAACGACATCTCGGAGCGCGAAAAGGAAATCATCGCGTCGACGTGGAAGCAGCAAAACGATAAAGGCGCGTCGTCGCAGCAAGCGGCGGAGGCCGGGAAATTCCTGTCGCAAGTGCAGGCGAAATTGCGCGATCAGGCTCTTGCGCTCGCGGGACGCATAGGGATGCGAGATTTGAACGAACAGAACGACGAATTCAGCGGTTTCCAACGCGATATGTCGGCGGCAGCGCAGGCAATGAGTCCAGCATCGGACAAGCTGCACCAGCAGAAGTGGAACGAGGCGCTGCCCAACGAACAGAAGGCCCTGCAGCACCTTCTGCAGGCCGAAGCCACATTCCGCAAGATCGAAGTTGCATTCGGCAATGCGGGCGGCGGCGCAGGTGGTGGAGGCGCGGGCCGCGACCTTGCCAGCCTTTTCGACCTCGAACTCGACACACAGAAGAATCAGTACGAAACGCAGCAGACCGCGTCTTCCGCCGATCAGCGGCAGAAGGACATCGACGACGCACTTCGCAAGCTCGACGAGCTCGCGCGACGCCAGCAGGAACTGTCGCAGCAACCGAACACTAACAACCAGAGTTTCGAGCAACGCTGGCAGCAGGAAATGTTGCGCCGTAATGCCGAAGAGCTGCAGCGACAGATGGAGCAGCTGGCGCAGAACCAGCAGCAGAACTCGCAGTCCGGACAGTCCTCGTCGGGACAATCCTCTTCCGGTCAGTCGTCTAGTTCTTCGCCCTCTTCGCCCTCTTCGTCCGCTTCCTCTTCTGGGCAGTCGCAGAGCAATTCGCGCGATCAGCACGTTCAACAGGCCCTCGACCGGCTTCGCCAAGCGCAGGACGCCATGCAGCGCGCCTCCTCCGAGCCGCCCAATAGCGCCGATGCTCGCCGCGCTGCCGAGCAACTCCGCGAAGCCACCAATCTGCTGAGCGACGAACAGCGCCAGGGCGCTTCCGGCCGCCTCGACGGGATGGCTCGCGAAGCCGACCGGATCGCCGGTGAGCAGCAGGCTCAGGCCGATCGCTTGCACCGGCTCGATCTGCAGCGAGGCTCAGGCGACACTTCCGAACAAGCTCAGGAAAACAAATGGAACGACCTGCAAACTCTCGCGAATGATCGCCAGCAGCTAGCGAACGATCTCTCGAAGCTCGAACAGCAGATGCGCGGCGCCGCTCGCGAACTCGCACCAACACAGCACGCGTCCGCCTCTAAACTTCGAGACACGCTCGGCAATCTCGATCAGTCCGACCTTCAAACCAAGCTGCAGCGAAGCGCCGATTGGCTGCGCCGCGGCTACGATCCCAATTCCAGCAGCACCGAACCTGAGATTTCCGAAGATCTTCGGCGACTAGCCGATGGGGTGCGACAGGCTCAGCAGGCTCTCGGCCCAGCTCAGCCGGGTGATCAGCAGCAGCAGGAATCCGCTACGGACCTCGATCGCGTCGAGCGGCTCCGCAATCAGATGGAAGCCTTGACTCGCGATCTGGGCGGGCGCGACGCGAATGGTCGCAACTACCAGAATGGCCAGCTGCAGCGCGGCCAGAACGGCCAGAACGCTCAGAATGGACAAAACGGTCAAGCGGGGGGACAAAACCAGCCAGGACAAAATGGCCAGTTCGGTCCGAACGGGCAATATGCCGGCGGACGAGCCGGCGCGCCTGGAGCCGCGATCGATGATGGTTACCACCAGGGTTACGATCCCGGAGGGTGGCGCGGCGGCAGCAATCAGAATTGGTACATCGACACAGGCAACAACTCAAATCTGCCGCAAGGGGCTTCGCCAGACAACACTCCAATACCCGGCGATCCTGAGCGCACCTACGAACAGGCCATGCGCGGTTTGGACGAGCTGCACCAATCGGTAGCAAGCGATCCGGACATCGCCAAGCAGGTGCAAGATTTGGTTCGGCAAATGCAAAAGCTCGATCCGCGCCGCTTTCCGGGAAATCCCGCGCTTCTCGAGCAGCTCCATGCCCAGGTACTTAATCAGGTCAATAACCTCGAGCTGCAGCTCCAACGCAAAGCCGACGACCAACAGTCTGGGCAGATTCGCACCACAGACCCCGTCACCGTCCCGGCCGGATATCAGGACGCCGTTGCCGAATATTTTCGTCGCCTAAGCAAGAATCAGAATCCCTGACGGTCTCACGCCGTCCAAGGGTCTCGGTGTGCTGTGACCGCAGTTCTCTTTGGATGTGAGATGGCACCGCTGGCGTCAACTTCGTCACGCCGTCAAGCGACAAGAGTATTAAAATTGACCCATCATGCGGTCCTCGCCGCGGAAAGTCCGCGACAAGGAGGGTAGCGTGATGAAGCTCGGTACTTCGTGGCGCCATTTCCTTCGCGGTTTTATCTGCGTCGTTTCTAGCGCGCTCGTGTTGGCCTGCTTGTGGGGTGCGCCAGTCTTTGCCCAAGGCGGTCGTATCCATCCGGGCGGGGTTATCGGTCCCCGTAGCAGTGGGGGCCCACGCCCAGTCATTGGTCCGCGCATTTTTCCAGGGCCTGGCATCCGTCGCGTTCGACCGACCATTATTCGGACCTTTCCTCCTCCCCGGTTCCTGTTCCTGGGTGCACCGGTCTCCGGTTTCGGGTTGGGCTTGAGGCGCAACCCGTCCTGGTGGCGAGACTGCACGGGGTTCTGGAGTTATGCTTGCGGCAGCTTTCCGATCTACTACGTGGCGTATGACGGCGGCCCTAGGCAATTGCCACAGCTGTACCTGAAGGACGGTACCGTCTACAACGTGACGGACTATTGGCTCGTCAACGGACAACTGCACTACACGACCCTGGATGAAAGCGGCACGACGTGGAATGAGCATGTGATCGATTTCAGCCAGTTAGACGTACAGAAGACCGCCGATATTGCCGCGCGGCGCGGCTTCCATTTCGTTCTCCGCAACGAGCCGATGCAGCAATACCTGAAGGACCATCCCAATATCGGTACGCCCGGCGAGGCGCCTCCACCGGTCGTTTCGCCTACACCCGCGCAGCCTGGGGCGCTGACGCCACCGCAACCACCCCGCTGAGGCACCTAATCCAGGTGATTAAAGGACTGCAATTGTGGAACTTTAGGGTTTCCCAGGCTCAATTACTGTTAGAAGAATACACATAACACGCCGGAGGACACTCCCTTGAAATCTTATCTTCGTGAAATGGGTTTGGTGGCGGTGGTGACGCTTGTAGTTGCGACCCTGGTCGCCGCCCAGGGACCTGGGTTCCGAGGCCGCGGCGGATTTGGGCATGGACCGCGGGCGAACGGGATCAGAAGCGTGGCCGACGAGCCGTTCCAGGCCACTTTCACGAGAACCCGCGTCGAGAACGTGGTGGTAAATGGCAGCGCCAGTTCCATTACCACGACAACCACAGGGACGCTTGCTCGCGACGCGAGTGGCGACACGTATGAAGACGCGACCCTGCCGGGAAGGGGTTCCACGACGGGCCACGAGATGACGTTCATTCGGAACGTGACCAACATGCAGAATTACGTGGTCAATGTGACGAAGCAGACCTACCAACAATTCCCCATACGTACTCACAATGGATCAAATGGTGGGAATTGGACCCCTGGCACCGGCGCTGCCGGGACAGGATCGACCAATCCGAATAGGCCGACCCCGACGCAGGTTAATTATACGGTTCCCAATAGCAACTATACCTGCGCCGCCGAAGAGGTGAAATTCTCGCGAACGATTCAACCGCCCGCCGCACAGGGTGGCACCCCAAATCCCTCCATCACAATCAGCAGCGATCGCATCTATTGCCCAGCCCTGCATCAGGTATTGATGGAAACGCGCAGCGATCCGCGAACGGGCACTAGCACGCTTCAGTTGAGCGGACTGAACACCAGCCCGTCTGTATCGTTCATGCCGCCACCTGGGTTCACACAGGCGCCAGCACCAAACTTCAGGCGCGGGCAGCGTGCAACGCAGACCACTCCAAGCCAGCCCTGATCTCTTTGTAAGGCGATCGATACGGGCGCAAAAGTGCCCCTGCACGCTTGGGTATCTAGGTGCCGGTGACGCGCAAAACCTGCGGCGATGGCTGCGCGGCGTAGAGAGCTTCGACGAGTTTCGCGCGACACTTAAGCACCACATGCTGATTGAACGACCCTTTGTCCGTGATCTCTCCGGCGTCAAGAGAGGGAGGATCCGCGGCGATGACTGCACGGGCCACACGAGTGGTGCTTCCGGTCGATTCCTTTGCGAGGCTCTTCAGGAGGGAGACAAAGCGCTCGCGGACGGCGGGATGCTCGACGATTTCAATTGGAGCCGACCTGCGGGGCAAGTCTGCCAAGGCGCGGCAGGCATCGAAATCCGGAAAAATGATCGCCGAGACGAAGTCCCGATCGAGGCCGGCAATGACTGCGTCGCGAACGAGGGGAGCAAAGTGAGCGATCATCTTCGCGCGTAGCGGACCCACGCTCACCCAGGTGCCGTTGGCAAGCTTGAAATCTTCAGTGACGCGACCGTCGAATAGCAGGCCTTTGTTGACGTCGTTCGGATCGATCAATCGCACTGCGTCGCCAAACGAATAAAATCCTTCTTCGTCGAATGCTTTTCGCGTCAACTCGGGCTCTCGCCAGTAGCCGGGAGTGATGTTGGGGCCGCGGACGCGGGCTTCGAGTTTCGTTTCGCGTGGGACCAGTTTCACTTCAACGCCCGGCACGGGAATGCCGACGGTGCCGGCACGGTCGGTTTCCCAGGTGGTTTGCATTGCCATGGGCGAAGTTTCGGTGGAACCCAAGCCGGTGGCCATGATGACGCGCTCGCCGCAGGTTTCAAAGGCAAGCTGGCGGTACGCATCCCATACAGGCTGCGAGAGCCCGGCGCCCGCATAGAACATCAAACCAAGGCGGCGGAAGAAACTTTCGCGGAGCTCGCGATCGTCGCGCAAAAACGGCAGAAGGTCTTCGTAGCCCTTGGGAACGTTGAAATAGACGGTGGTCGAAATCTCGCGCAGGTTGCGCACCGTCTTCTCGATGAACCCAGGGCCGGGCCGTCCTTCGTCGATGTAAAAGGCGCCGCCGTTGTAAAGTGCGATGCCGATATCATGATTCCCGCCAAAGGTGTGGTTCCAAGGCAGCCAGTCGACAATCACCGGTGGGTCATCTTCCAGAAAACCGAAAATCTGCGCGATCTGCTGCTGATTGCTGCAAAGCATTCGATGAGTGTTGATCACAGCTTTGGGCGCGCTGGTGGAACCGGAGGTGAAAAGGAATTTTGCGATGCCATCAGGGTCGACGGCGTCGTGCGCGGATTCGACCGCTGGTGTTGGACTGGTTTCGAGCAGGTCGCCGAAAAGGCTGGAAGGGCGACGGTCGGGAGGCGAAGTGGTAACGATCAACTCGACATCTTCGTTCACCGCTTTTTCGATGGCGGCGGCATAGCGCGTGCCGTCCGCTGCGAACACCAGGCCGGGCGTGATAATTTTCAGCGCGTGGAGCAGCTTGCCGAAGTCCCTCGAAATGAGAGAGTAAGGCGGCGAGATGGGAGCGACGGGAATGCCTACGTGCTGGCCGGCATATGTGAGCATAAAATGCTCTAGGTCGTTTTCCGAAAGGATCGCGACGGGCCGCTCGACCGAAAGTTTGCGGTCAAGGAGCGCTTGACCGATGCTTCGGATCGACTTCCATACCTGCGCGTATGTGAGGCGCTGCCACTGATCATCCGCACCGCGCCTGGCGATGCAGATTTTCTCCGGACAAATTTCCGCCCAGTGGCGCAAGCGATCGGTGAGAACCTTCGGATAAGGACGCAGTGATTCCTCGGGTTTGATTAGCAGTACGCCATCTGAACGAGGCTCGAGGGTGGCGCCAGAGGTACGCATTCGAACATGGCGCACGCCCGAGGCTTCCGTGGTCGAGCTGCCGGCAGTGCCGGGCGCAGAATTCTTTTCACTCATCGCTGAAGTCTTCCGAAGCTCTTGCTATGCGCGGTGTCTCGCGACGCGAGACTCTGTTTCACTTGCGAATACTTTCCCACACTTTTTTCAAGCGCTCCATATCGGCTGCGGGCGGGACATCGCCTGCCGTAGTCACAATCGACGGCCGCAACTCTGAAATTGCGCCGGACACAGACCCTTCCAGGTCGGCCCCCGCGATGGTCCCAGTTTCAAATGTGTCTGTGGGCAGAGCCATTCCGAATCGGGCGGGCCCTAGACTCGACAGCTCGCGAAGACTTTCGGCCGTTGTTCCGCGCACAATCGGGCACACGACGCAATCCCACGGCTGGGCGGCGATTGCGCTGGAGCTTTGGTTGATCGAGCGGCTGCAAGTGAGCAGCAGGACCGGAAGCGCCTCGTAGAACCGCACAATATTGATCGCAGTGGCGAGGCGCGAGGACCATTCCGCGGCGTCTTCGGCTGAAAGCACGGGAATGAAATCTTCGCGAAGGAAAATAACGTTCGCCCCTGCCTCCACAAGAGATTTCGCGATTCCGGATGTGACGGCAGCGCCTAGATCGAGAGCGGTTGGAACAATATCTCGATAGCGCGCCACCGGCTGGGTACCTGCGATGGTGAGCAGCACACCGAGCGTGAGAGGGCCAGTTACCGAAGCCATCAAGAGGCAGTCGTCTCGAACCACGGCTTTGAGGCGACGGATCACGTCGATTGCAACGGCAACGCGATTGTTATGGCTTAGATCATCGCTGGGCGCGGCGTCCGATGCGTCACCCGCCGCAGCGTGGGGCCAATGCACCGACTCCTGTTGATCTCCATCCTCCCATTGCACGACGCCTCCGAGTTGCTCCACCTCGAGAAACGAATCGAAATAGCACGTGATGCCGTCGGAACGCAGGTGAGCGCGGATTTGGCGCAGCGAGTTGAAAATCTTAGTCGGATTTGCGAGGAAACTGCGGAGCGGCAGATTTTCGATCCGCGCACCGTGAGAGAACACGATCGGCAGGAACAGTGGACGCGGCGGCGCCCCCCCCTGCAACAGATTTTTCACCATTTGCCGCGGAGTGACCTGGTCAGGCATTTCTCGCTATCGGATGACGGGTCCGAGCGGTTTCGCGTCCGGCCATGACCCATACCATTGCAGGATTTCCTTCGGCGGGCACTGCTTGCTCCATTCTTTTTCGAAATCGGCGTAAGACTTGCCACGCGCGAGTCGCGCGCGCCGCTCTTCCTCGCGCAACTGCTCGGTTTTTTCGGGATCGAGTTTTTTTCGCTCGGGATCGTAGGCGATCTTGTAGATATTTCGCACGGTCCAGTCAGAGATGATCTGCTTGCTCAAATCGTCGAGCACCGATTGGGGGTCGCGTTCGAGAGGGTCGCCATAACCGGGACCGCCGCCGCTGAATCCGAAGATCACGTCGCCTTCCTCATACATTTTGGGGGTGCGCGCGACAAGCTCGTAGCTCCAATCGCCGTGTATCGAATGTTTTTCGACAATCGAACGGAAATCGAGCGTAAGGTTCGGATCGCTCTGGGCCATTTCCTTGAGCAAATCGGCCTTGCGGATGCTGATGCCGGGAATCGGCGAAGAGGCATAGCCGCCGAAGAGCGGCTGCCCCAGCGGGACCTTGCTTCCGTTGCCCATGCACATTGAAACGACGTCCGGCACTTTGTGAACCATCCAGTGCTGCACGCCGCCCGAGCCGCCGCGATGAAGTCCGGGACCGGAAGAATCTTTCCAATGCTGGGAAAGCGTGACGGTGATCGGAAGTTCGCTTTCCACCTGTTCGGAATCGGGCGCACGGCCGAAAGCGCACCAGGCGAAGCCATAGGCGTCCATCCCATCCGAAGCTGCACGACCGCCCTGGCCCATGGTGTTGAGCGAGAAGGAAAGAACGTCGGAAACGGCAAGCTTCCACTGCGATAGACCCGCGCAAATCTGTGAGGTGTGCTGGCTGCCGGGAGGCGCGGTGACCTGCTGCCAGAGAGCGCCGTTTGAAAACGCCATCTTGGCGAAGGCATTCTGCGTGGCGTTGCGCGCCTGCATGCCGATGTAAACGCAGCAACTCGTGGCCGCCATTTTGTCCGGATAGACGATGGTTCCCTCTGGGAAGATGAAATCGAGAGGCGCGAAGGTGGAGCTGCAGATCGGCAGATCGTGGAACATATATTCGTACATGAAGTTCGCGATGTGGCCAACTACTGCCTGCGGATGAACATTGTAGGATGAGGGATTTTCGGGCGAGGTGCCGTGGAAGTCGAAGACGATGCCGTCGCCCTTCTTGGTGAGCGTGAGGTAGCAGGAGCGCACCAGGGCCGGCGTCCAACCGATCGCGTCGTTGAAAATTACCGATCGGAATTTGCCGTCGGGAAGGTCGCGAATCTTTTTTCGAGCGCCGGCCTCGGCCGTGTCGGACATTTTGCGAAACAGGCCGACCACGAATTCCGGGCCGCGCTTTTCGGCGAGTTCGAGAACGCGGACGCGCACACGGTCCGCTGTAGTGCATCGGGCGCGCAGATCGGACACGAACATGGCCGGGGCGCGCATGCCATAGGCGCAATACATCTCCAGGAAGTCGGCGCGAATCTCGAAGTTCTCGCCGATTTTGATGGGCGGCAAATTCAGGCCTTCCTCGAATCGAGATTTCGCGCTGACGGGCATACCGCCCGGTTCGGTAGCGCCGGTCTCCGTGGTATGCAAAGCCGCGGTGGCCCATGCAAGAAGCTGGCCTTTATAGAAAATCGGCATCATGGCGACTTGGTCGGGATTGTGAATGCCGCCATAAAGCGCATCGTTGGTGTACCAGATATCTCCGTCGCGAATTCCCGGATTTTCCTGGTAATACTTTCTGACGTACTTGATGATGATGGGCTGAATAATCGCGTGGAGATATGTGCCACAGGCGCCGTTGATCAGGTCTCCTTCGGCGGTGAAAATGGCGACCATCGAGTCGCCGGAAACGCCGAAGTAACTGCGCGAGGCGCGCACGAATACTTCCATAGCTTCGTCGAGGATATCGTTGGTGATTTGGACTCCTATCTCGTAATCACCTTGCGGGACCTTGGCGGCGCACTCTTTTTCATATGGAGTGGCAGGCGCGGGCTTGAGCCATTCGAGCTTTTCAGCGAGTGAAGGGATGGGCATGATGTATTGTCCTTCGTCCTTGTGACTTCGATTCCCAAAAACAATCTGCTAGCGCTACGACTCCTCCAAGATCCCAAGTCCTCGATCGTCAATCGAAAACCGCATCAGCGGCGGGACGACCATCGTGGTGTATTCACCCTCGACGATAGCCGGACCATCAACCACATTGCCCGGGCGCAACTGCTCGTAGGCGAAGAGCGACGTCTTGCGGAAGTCGCGCGCTTCGGGCCAAAAGACCTGGCGTTCGCCCTTGTGTGCCGCGGAGGGATCGCGGCCTTCGAGCAGCAGCACGGGCAGATGAACCTTGGGAGTGGAAACAACGGCCTTGAGAATAAAACTTTCAATAAAAATGCCGCCCTCCGGATTTACCACGAAGGGGCTGAAGGCCTCGCTGAACTCCTTGTTGAAGGCGTCGCAAACTGCTCGAACATCTTCAGTGGAGTGAATTGACAGGCGTGGCGAAAGAGCGCGTTTCACGTGGAATTGGCCACCGTAGAGCATGTCGAGTTCGAGGACGAAAGCCGCGTTGGCTGGGTTGAGGCCGTCGGCTGCAAGATCCCGACGGGCCTGCGCGAGCAGAGACTCCACCGTCTTATTGAATGCGTCGAACTCGTGAGTCAGTTTCTGGTCTCCGGGCGTCATCAGGGTGATTTTTTTCGACGCTTCGTAGACGTGCATGATGTCCATGGTCGACGAGCCATAGGCACAGAAGACGGGCGAGAACGGAAACATCACGGCCTTGCGAATGTCGCCTTTGAATCCCTCGGCGTGCGTGGCGCCTGCACCACCTCCGACGAACAAAATAAAATCCTCGGGACTGTATCCGCGGAGATGGACTTCTTTCATGATCGCCGACGACATATTGCCGTTGACGATGCGGCGCATGATGAGCGCACCTTCCTCGACGCTGATGCCGAGAGGCTTGGCGATCTTCTCGCGGATGGCTTGAATCGAGCGGTTCTTGTCGAGCCGCATTTTGCCGCCGTAGTAGTAGTCCGGATTCAGATAGCCAAGGACCAAATCCGCATCGGTGACGGTGGGTTCGATACCTCCGAGATTGAAGCAGGCGGGTCCCGGCATCGAGCCGGCGCTGCGCGGTCCCACCTGGACGCGATTTTGCAGTAAGCGATTGACGGAACCAATCGAACCACCGCCGGCGCCGATTGAGAGCGTCTTGATCATCGTGATTCCGACCATCCAGCGGTCGATGATCGGGCGGAAATCATAGCTGCGCACGCTATCCTGGACCACCAGACCAACATCGAAACTCGTGCCGCCCATGTCGGTCATCACAACGTTCTGATAGCCAAGCGATTTCGCGACGTGATGCGCACCCATCAAGCCAGACACCGGGCCGCTATTGAAGGTGCGGCTGGCGGAAGTGCGAAAAACTTCGGCGATGCCGCCGGAACTCTGAATCATCAGCAGAGGCTTTTTGTAGCCGCGATCGCGGAGGCGGTCCCACATCGCAGACAGCTCGATCTGCATGGAACGCTGGAGATAGGCATCGAGAATCGCGGCGAGCGTGCGCTCGTATTCCCCCAGCTTGCCCACAACCTGGCCGGCGAGGACGACCGGCATATAGCCGATGTGAAATTCCTTGTATTCGTCGCGAATGATTTCCTTTACGCGGCGTTCGTGGACCGGATTCAAAAAACCCCACAGCAGCGAGACAACGAATCCGCGCGCGCCCAGGTTGACAAGATGGCGAACCTTTTGGCGGACATCATTTTCGTCGAGCGGCCGGATCACTGTGCCACGCGAATCGACGCGTTCCTTGACGCCGACGATCAGCTCGCGAGGAATCAGCGGGTCTGGTTTCTTTTGAATGGCGAGATTGCGGCGCTCGGCGACGCGGGTGCCGTCGATCCACTGCGCGCCACGGCCAATCAGGACGACGTCCTCGTGGCCCTCCGTGGTGATTAGCGCGAGGCGCGGGCCTTTGCGTTCGATGAGGCGATTCATGGCGATCGTGGTGGAATAGCGGATCATGTCGATCGCGGGAAGCAAATCTTCGATCTTGAGGCCGAGCGCGCCGGCGCCCTCCTCGATCACCTTCGAGAAACACACGGAAAGATCGTAGGGAGTGGTGGGAACTTTTTTGATCAGGGCCTTGCCCTTGAAATTGAGGACCAGGTCGGTGAAGGTGCCGCCAACGTCAATATCGATCGAATTCATTCGGCGGCCTCGAGCCGCTGGCCGCGGATGACGTACTCGCCCTTGCGCAGGCGTTCTTTCAGGCTGTCGAGATCAAGTTCGATATCGCGGGTGATGGGATGACCCGGTGGCAAATATTCGGTTTCGATCTGCGTGCCGCAGCCGGGACAGTAGCATTCGACGATGCGAACCCATTGGGGGTCGGGCGAGAAATTGAAATTGCTCGATACGAGTTGTTGGTGAATTTCGCGCGGGTCGCGGTCGTGAAACAGGCATCCCTTCTTGTAGCTTTCGCGGGCGGGCCCGAGCATGCGACCGCAGCGATTGCAAAGCCACTGTTCCTTCTCGATGTCGAGATCGAGATACTCAGTGATGCGAACTCGGTTTTGCGTTTCGGGTGCCATGAGCCGACCTTTCGCTTGCTCTCATTTCCACCTTCGCCTGCTCGCTAAGCCTGATTCAAGCGGCCGTTACCGTGACCGTCGATGACCATCGTCCAACCATCCGGAATGAAGTAGGTGGTGTTGGCACCCTCTAGCACCGCGCAGCCATTCACTCGATTTCCCGGGCGCAGCGATTCCCAGCGGTAGACCTGGGCGTCGCCATCCGCGCGGCCCCAAAGCAGACGGCGTTTGCCGAGAAGAGCATGAGACGAATCGGCGGACTGTGAAGGGCGCGCGGTGAGGCGCGGCTTCGGCATCTCCTTCTTCACGCGGACGCGAAACAGATCGAGGCCGATGGGACCGCTCGGGATGGCGGCAGCGCCACGCACCGCGGATTCGAGCGAGCGCGCTGAACCGAGGGCCGATTCCGGGCAGCTGACAGGGACTGAATGCGGTCCTTGGCCGGAAACTTCGAATTCAAGCGCATAGCTAACATTTTCGGGACGAATACCTTCGCCTAGCAGGTCCTGCGTGCTTTCGCGTTTCATTTCATCCAGCATCTCGCGGATGCGACCAACGACCGCTTCGGATATTTCCGCTTCCGGGAC
>JASHRI010000079.1 GCA_030037435.1 Candidatus Acidiferrales bacterium
TCGTGGGCCGCGATGCACAGAAAAAAACGGTCAGTGGTCGCGAGGGCGAATCTCTCGACGTTGAACACCGGGTGATACGGATTCGGCAGGCCGTTCATGGCGATCATGCCGAAGCAGGCGGCGAGCGCACCGCCAAGAATCGTAAGTTCGAAGGTGATCGGAATCCAGGCCGGCCAGCTATTGAGCGGCTTGCCTCCGATGTTGAGCGGAAAGCTGATCACATTGGCGTACCAGCACATGCCGAATCCAGTGAGACCGCCAAGCAGGCCGCCAATGAAGACGACGATCGGCAAGCTGGTCCAATCGAAGCCGATGGCCTCAGCGAGGCCTTCGACCGGGATCGGCGTGTATGCGTCGACACGGCGATAGCCCTCGGCATGGGTGCGATGCGCCGCCGCGAGGACTTCTTCGGGCGTCTCGAATTCAGCCATCAATCCGTATATAGCTTTGCGAGCCATGTTGCCGATGCGACTCCAATCGAACTTGAGCCTTCGATCTAGCGATGAATCTCCGGGTTCGGATTCCGCACGCGC
Organism: Candidatus Acidiferrales bacterium; assembly: GCA_030037435.1. Classification (GTDB taxonomy): domain Bacteria; phylum Acidobacteriota; class Terriglobia; order Acidiferrales; family UBA7541; genus Palsa-295. Next base: position 534 of record JASHRI010000079.1, read on the forward strand.
GCCAAATAGCTGGTGCGCGGACGCGTGTTCAAATCTGCCAGCAGTACGTAATCGCGCGATTGTGCCTTGAGCTTCGAGACGCGGCTCGCGGGATCGTTGATATTGCCGAAGACGATGGCCTCGGCCGGGCAGGCCTGCTGGCAGGCCGTGACGATTTCGCCGTCGCGAATCGAGCGATCCTCTTCCTGCGAGTGAATCTTCGCTTCCTGAATACGCTGCACGCAGTAGGTGCACTTCTCCATCACTCCGCGGCTGCGAACAGTGACGTTGGGATTGCGCACGCCGTAGAGGCTAGGCGTCTTGAAATCGGAAAACAGATAAAAGTTGAAGCGGCGAACCTTGTATGGGCAGTTGTTCGAGCAATAGCGCGTGCCCACGCAGCGGTTGTATGTCATATCATTGAGCCCCTCGGGACTGTGCGTCGTCGCGCCGACGGGACAGACGTACTCGCACGGGGCATTTTCGCACTGCATGCAGGGCAGCGGCTCGTAGTACATCTCCGGATTCTCGAGGGCGCCCTTGAAATACGTGTCGATGCGGATCCAGTGCATGGCGCGCCCGCGGATCACCTGGTCCTTGCCGACGACGGCGATGTTGTTTTCGGACTGGCAGGCGATCACGCACGCGTTGCAGCCGACGCAGCGGTTCAGGTCGATCGACATTCCCCAGCCGTATTCAGAGGGTGCGAAAGCCGGGTAGAGCGAGAGCGACTTGTCCTCGTGGGCCGCAGGAACCTGCGCGAAGGCTGGGTCTTTGCGAAATTCGTCGAGCGTGGCAATTTGGATTAGGTCGCGGCGAAATGCATTGTCGCTGATGTCGTCGGCCCGCTGGCCATCCGATTCGACTACGTACTGATGCTGCATCGACGCGAATTCGTATTTCTTGTCGGTCTTCTCGATCCGCAAGCCCTGGGCCATCCACAGATTCGACGACGTTCGCAAGACGTAGGCGTTGAATCCGGCTCCGCCCGCAACCCCGTCTCCGAACACGCGTCCATCTCCGCCCGCGACCCCGACTCCGAGCTGGCGTCCATAGCCGAGATGCAAGGTGACGGAATCGTCCACGTGACCGGGAACCATGAATACGCCCGCTTCCATCCAATTGTCGCCGAGGTGCAGCTTGACGTAGCTACCCGTCGTGAGGCCCAACTGGTGCGCGGTGTTGGGACTCATCATCGCCGCGTTGTCCCATGTGATCCGGGTGATTGGCTTCGGCAGTTCCTGGAGCCAGGAATTGCTCGCGAACTCGCCGTCGCCAATCGAAGGATCGGGACGGAAAACAACTTCGATGCCATTTGCACCGCTAGGCTGCGCGGCTTGACTGGCAAAATCCGCGTGAATGGGTACGGAAATCTCGGGCAACGCCGTCCCAGCCATCAGTCCGTCATGCAGCGACGTCTCCCAGAAGGCCTCGAAAGCCTTGCCCTTCTCCGGTCTCTGGCTCTGCCAATAATTGCGGACCAAGTCGTGTCCCGATGCGCCGCTATCACTGGTGAGCAGCGCGATCACTTCGTGGTCGGAGTAGCTATCGTAGAGCGGCGAAATCAGCGGTTGCACGATTCCCACCGTGCCGTCGTAGGCCCGAGCGTCGCTCCACGCCTCCAGGTAGTGCGAGGCGGGAACGTGCCAGTGGCAAAGGTCGCCGGTCTCGTCGACGTAGCGCCCGACATGAGCGCGAAGCTTGGCATTGAACAGCGCAGTGCGAAAATTGAAATCCGCCGGAGCGTCGTAAACTGGATTTGCACCCAGGATCAGCAGGAACTCAACCTTGTTGGCATTCAGATCGTTCACAAGATCGCGGAGAGATTCGACCTCATTCACCGGCTCGGCTTCGAGAGGCTCGGTATAAGCCACAGTCTTGCCTGTGTTGCCAAGCGCTGCGTTGATCGCGTGCGCAAGAGCGTGCACGATGGGCGGCTGTTGCTGGCCCACCACAACTAGCGAGGAACCGCGGTGCTGCATCAGGTCGCTCGTCAGGCCCATCATCCAGTCCGCCGGAACTTTTGGACCGGAAGCGCCCGCATTCCCAGGCACCGAGACCCCCACCGCAGCAGCCACCTGCCGCGCAAACGCTTCGACGTCGGTCGAACGCATCCGCAGGCGATGATCTGCCATCGCTCCAGTTGCTGTCGTCATGCTCTCGACTGAATACAAGCGATTCAAGCTTGCACTCGGCCCGGCAGCCAAGTCGCGCCGCGAAGAAAACTCCCGCGCATAACGTACGTGCCCGGGACCCTCTGTAAGAAAATCAGCGTCCAGAGCCAAAATCACGTCCGCGCGGTCGACGTGATACACCGTGTTGACGGGCCTTCCAAAGGCCAAGCGGGCGCCTTCACGCGCTGTGTCGCCGCCACAAGCCTCGTATTGGTGCCACTTCGCACCCGGAAGCTGATCCAGCACCTTGCGAATTTGCGCGGCGAGAGAAGGCGAAGTGACGGTTTTCGTGAGGATGCGGACGCCATTGCCCTGGGCAGTTAGGCGCGCGCGCACGTTGCCCACCGCCGCAGCGAAATCGGACCAGCTGCTTAGCCGCCCGTCAAAGAGAATTGTCTGCGAGCGGTACGGATCATACATGTCCAGGACGGACGCTTGCGAGAACACATCCGTGCCGCCCAGGCTGCCCGGATGCTCAGGGTTGCCCTCAATCTTAGTGGGGCGGCCCATATTGCTTTCGACCAGCAGACCCGCCGCTACGCCGCCCGATTGCGTGAAAGAAGTTGCGTAGAATAACGGTCGTCCGGGGATGATCTCCTCTGGGGGCCGGACGTACGGAACAATCTTCTCCGTCGGCAACTTGGTGCATGCACTCAGGCCTGCTAAGGCCGCCGATGCAGCCATCAGCTTCAGGACGTCGCGGCGCGCGATTCCATCCGGAGCCTGATCGGCGTGTTCCGCGAATTCATGTTTCGCCGAATCGCGATATGCCGGTGTCTGGGATAACTCTTCCAAGCCGCGCCATAGGCGTGCCTTGCTGCTGCTCGCCAGGTTCGTGCGGGCTGTCGCCAGGTCAATTGAGGCACTCGGCGGATTTTTGTGGTTTGGATCTTCGCTCATCGCTTCGTTTTCACCGGTGACACGTATCGCAATACTGTAAACTCTGGATCTTGTATTCGCTCACCAAATGGCGCCCCAGCACCATCTGATCGGTATATTCCTTGCCCTCAAAAGACACCGGCGTCTCGCGTGACGGTGGCTGATAGAAAGGATTGAACTCCTCTCCCTTTGGCCGCACGTACTTCGCAGGATCGCGGTGGCATTCCAAGCACCACGACATATAGAGAGTGCCGGCGCGATACGTCAAAGGCATGCTTGCGATCGGTCCATGGCAAGTGGTGCATCCAATACCCTTGGAAACATGGATGCTGTGATCGAAATAGACGAAATCGGGCAGCGCATTCACGCGCGTCCAGGAAAGTGACACATTGTCCCGATAGCTGGCGCGCACCGGCTCCAACATGGCCGCGTTCGTCCAGATCTGCGAATGGCAGGTCATGCAGGTCTGGGTGGGCGGCAGACCTGCAAACGACGAGTTCTCAACCGACGTGTGGCAATAGCGGCAGTCGATGCCCAACTCGCCGGCATGGTGCCGATGGCTGAAGGGTACCGGCTGCTGCCGTGTCACATTCTGGTCGGTGTACCAGGGCGAGAGCGCTATTTCATACAGCGCGAAGCTCAGCAGGATAATGAAGATTCCGCCGCCAAAAATCGTCAGCCGCGCGATGAAGTTCGTGCTGCGGTGAAATATCTGTGCCATCGATTCTCTTAAACGCTCATCCTATGAATGCATCGTCTTGTCTGCACTCGTTTGGTGCACCAAACTCCGGACCTCCACGATCGAGATCATGGGCAGGAAACGAATGAAGAGATAAAACAGTGTAAAGAACAGACCGAACGTGCCGGCAAAGGTCGCCCAATCCCAATGGGTCGGGTAGTACATCGACCAGATCGACGGCGTGAAATCGCGGTGCAAGCTGACCACCACGATCACAAACCGCTCGAGCCACATGCCGATGTTAATGATCAGCGAAATGATGAAAAGCAACACCACATTGCGGCGCACCCGCCGCGACCACAGCGCTTGCGGAATTACCAGGTTGCACGCCACCAGCAGCCAATACAAGGGTGCGTACTTTCCGGTCATCCGATCCATGAACTGGTACCGCTCAAAGATATTCGCGCTATAGAACGCCATGAACGTCTCGGCAACGTAGCTGTACGCCACGATCACGCCTGTCGCCAGCATCACCTTTGCCATGATGTCCAGGTGGCGCATTGTGACCAAATCTTCCAGGTGGTAGTACTTCCGCAACGGAATCGCGAGGGTCAACACCATCGCGAAACCGGAATAAATGGCGCCTGCGACGAAGTAAGGCGGGAAAATCGTGCTATGCCAGCCCGGTACGAGCGCAATCGTAAAGTCGAAGCTCACCACCGTGTGCACGGAAACAACGAGCGGCGTGGCCAGGCCTGCGAGCAATATCGAAGCAAATTCGTAGCGCGACCAATGCACCGCCGATCCGCGCCAACCTAGCGACAGAAACCCGTATACGACTTTCTTTGCCGTCGTCTTCGCGCGGTCGCGAAGGGTGGCCAAATCTGGAATCAGGCCCACATACCAGAACAGCAGCGAAACCGTAAAGTAAGTGGATACGGCGAAAACGTCCCATACCAGCGGGCTGCGGAACTGCGGCCAAAGCCACATCGGGTTTGGATACGGCATCAAGTAGTAGAAAAGCCAAGGACGGCCCATGTGCAGCAGCGGAAACATACCCGCGCACATTACGGCGAAAATCGTCATGGCTTCGGCGAACCGATTGATCGAGGTCCGCCATTTCTGATGCAGCAACAGCAGGAACGCGGAGATCAGTGTGCCAGCGTGGCCGATTCCGATCCACCAGACGAAATTGACGATCGCGAATCCCCAACCAATGGGAATGTTGATGCCCCAGATGCCCACGCCCCAGATCGCCAGCAGCGTGATCACCAGGTTCAGCAACATCAATAGGCCGAACGCAACGAGGAAGCCGAATACCCAGCCGGGCGTTGCCGGCTTGGTCAGCACGATTGAGCTGATCTTGTCTGTGACCGACCCGAGCGTAAGCCCAGGCTGAATAATCGGATCGGCTTCGACTACGGCTGTCTTCTGTGAATCCTCAGAATTCACGCAGCGTCCCCGTCGCGAATCTATTGCGGGTGAAGGTTAAAAAGGCCATCGGCGGTTAGGAGTCGTTTCCTCGACACCCCGTGAGGCATCGGCCCCCGTCCAAAGTTTCTTTGGTGTCCAACGGCGTGCGGTTGCGTTGCACTCTGCAGTCCGAACTTTCCTCTGTTTTCTCCACGGCTCAATTAGGACCGCATAGCATAAAACCGGAGCCGTCGTTACGCAAGATCAAATCGAAAAAATTTTTGCGCGCCACCATTGTCGGCGGCGGCCACATCGGTGGCACTCGCTTCCCTGTACAACTTTGAACATATCTCTCGCGCGCGGACCAATCCTATCGGTCACAGATTGTTAAAATCGGATTGTGCGTCTCGCAGCGTCCATCGCCGCCGTGCTCGCCCTCGCCACGTCATTTTCCGCGGCCGCGGACACGATCGTTCTGAAGAACGGTCACCGAATCCTGGCGACCGACGTAACCGAGGACGCGAATCACGTCACCTATCAAACTCCCGCGGGCCAGTTGTCCATTCCGAAAACGATCGTCGACCACATTGAACACGACGACTTCTCGTTTCCGTCGCCGGGGCATGCTGCTTCCTCCGAACCGCCGGTCTCCGCCCCCACCATTGAACCCGCCCCCGGTTTCGAGGACGTGACGCGCCTGACCATCCACGACAACGCCATCGATTTCGCCTACATCGCGACGCTTGAAAACGCCGCCCGCTCCGCAACTCCCGCAGCCATCAGCAAGGTTGCCGCAGCGCATTATGCTGCTGCGCAGTTTTTAATCGCCAAGGGCGACACCACTTCCGCCGCCGATCAATACCGCCAGGGCCTCGCCTTTGCACCTGATAATGTCGGCCTGCTGCTCAACCTCGCCGTGCTCGACCTTCGCTCCAGCCAGTTCACCGCGGCCCTCGATCCGCTCGAGCATGCGCGCCGCATCTCGCCCGATTCCGCCGACGTGGCCAAGCTGATGGGCTGGGCCTACTACGGTTCGAATCAGCTCGACAGGGCCGTCGAGGAATGGACGCGGGCCGAAAAACTCCACCCGGAGCCGGATGTCGAGGAAGCCCTGCAAAAAGCCCAGCGCGACAAAGCCGAGGAAGCAGATTATCGCGAGGGCGAAACCACCCACTTCGATCTGAAATATTACGGTGGCGCAGCGCCTACTCTGGCCCGCGGCATTCTCGACGCGCTCGAGGACGATTACAACGACCTCGAATCGCAGCTCGATTACACGCCGCCCGAACAAATCGGCGTGATCCTGTACACCCAACAATCCTTCGCCGATATCACCCGCGCCCCCGGCTGGGTGGGCGCCTTGAACGACGGCCGATTGCGCATTCCCGTCCAGGGACTCACTGCTGTCACTCCCGATCTCGCGCGCGTCCTCAAGCACGAGCTCACCCACAGCTTCGTTGGACAGAAATCCCACATGCGCGCTCCCACCTGGATGCAAGAAGGCGTCGCGCAATGGATGGAGGGCCGCCGCAGCAACGCCGCAGCCGGCACTCTCGTCACCGCAGCATCGCAGGGACTAACCCCGCACCTCGCCCAGCTCGAAGGATCGTGGATGAGTTTGTCTGGAAACTCCGCCGCAATGGCCTACGCCTGGTCGCTCGCCGTGGTCGA
>JASHRI010000080.1 GCA_030037435.1 Candidatus Acidiferrales bacterium
CTTAGGTTTGGCACCTCGATGTCGGCTCATCGCATCCTGGGGCTGTAGAAGGTCCCAAGGGTTAGGCTGTTCGCCTATTAAAGCGGTACGTGAGCTGGGTTCAGAACGTCGCGAGACAGTTCGGTCCCTATCTGGTGTGGGCGCAGGAAACTTGAGAGGAGCTGTCCCTAGTACGAGAGGACCGGGATGGACGGACCCCTTGTGATCGAGTTGTCACGCCCGTGGCATAGCTCGGTAGCGAAGTCCGGAAGAGATAATCGCTGAAAGCATCTAAGCGAGAAGCTCGCCTCAAGATAAGGTTTCCCAAGGGGGCTACGGCCCTCTAAGAAGGCCAGTCGAAGACTACGACTTTGATAGGCGGGAGGTGGAAGCGCAGTAATGCGTGCAGCTTACCCGTACTAATCGGCCGTTCGGCTTGACCATAAAACTTTCCCAACGTGTCTCCATTCTTGGAACACGCACGCGCTATTCGCGCAGCATCTTTGGGTTTACACCGCTTCCTTCGGTTGCTCATCGAAACTCGCATGCGTTCCGTCGAGTTTCGATTTCCAGTTTCCTGGTGGTCTTACCGCGAGGGTCACACCCGTTCCCATCCCGAACACGGAAGTTAAGCCTCGCTGGGCCGATGATACTGCGCTGGAAACGGCGCGGGAACGTAGGTCACCGCCAGGATTAAGTTCGCTAAGGCCGCTCCGGTGAATCGGAGCGGCCTTTTTTGTTTGGACTATCCCTCTTCGTCGGCGGCGGATGCCGGGGTTTGCCGCCATGAAATTCAATCTCACGTAGGACTTATTCCTAAGGCCGAAGCCCTATAGCGATTCCCCGCGGCCGTATAGAAATTGCTGGCACTTTTTTCCGCACTGCTTTTTTGCCATCTCTCCAACCTTCTGAGTCATCGCGGGTTGCATCTTTTCGGAGGACCTTGGCACGCGTGTTGCAATGGTGACTATGCCCCCCACTTAAATACTTAAGAAGAGGAGGCCCGCGATTATGGGCACAAGGCGATTCACGAAAATACCGACAATGGTTCTAGCTGCCGCGGCATTGCTCTGTGTCGGCGTGCCTGCACGCGCACAGTCGACCGCTGCTCAGCCACAACGGCCGGTTCAGGGCAACGACGCCACTCGCGCAAATCTCGAGAATTTCCATCAATATCTTGAGAACCATCCCGACGTCGCCCGCCAGCTTCACACAGATCCAACTCTGCTCAATAAGAAGGACTTTGTGAAGCATCACGCCGACCTCAAGAATCTTTTGCAGAACGATCGGTGGACGCGAAATCAAATAAGGCAAGACCCGAACGGGTTCATGCAGCGGGAAGATGAATTCGTCCGCAATGAAGATGCTCGGCGTGATCCTGCCCGGGACGCGGCTGAATTCCATCAATTTCTGAACGCACACCCCGAGATCGCAGAGCAGGTCCGCAAGAACCCTTCGTTGATTGATAATCGGAACTTCGCTGACAATCACCCCGCGCTGGGAACCTATCTGCGGGACAATCCCGGAGTTCGCGATGAAGTTCGGCAAAATCCCAATGCCTTCGTCCAAAACGGCGATCGTTTCGACGCCGGTGCGAATGCGAATCCGATCGGCAGGGATTTAGCTGAATTTGGCCGATTCATGGACTCCCACCGCCAGATTGCGGAGCAACTTCGAAGGGATCCATCGCTCGTCGATAACAAGGCGTACCTATCGAGCCACTCAGACCTGCAAGCATTCCTGCAAAGTCACCCGGGCATCGACACGCGCATAACCAAAAATCCGAATGCGTTCATGGACCGGGAGGACCAGTTCGATCGCAATGCCGACAACCGGGGCAATCGGTTTGACCGCGACGGCGACAGGAACGTGGCTCAATTCCACGACTTCTTGAACAGTCACCTTGAGATAGCGCAACAAATTCGGAGCAACCCGTCTCTGGCCGAGGACCGCCAATTTGCCGATAACCATCCCGCGCTGCAAGGGTTCTATCGCGACAATCCTGCTGTTCGAGATGAGATCAGGCAGAACCCGCAGTCCTTCATGCAACAAGAGGACCGTGTCGAGAACTTCGATAATAGGGACGGCCAGAATTTCGATCACGACCATCTGGCTAGCTTCAAGCAGTTTTTGGGCGGCCATGCCGATGTCGCGCAGGATATGTCCAGAAATCCTTCTTTAGCCAAGGACCAGGGTTACGTGCAAAACCATCCTGAATTTAACGACTATTTGAAGGCCAATCCTGGCGTGCGAAGCGATTTGATGCAGAACCCGGATGGCTTCGTTAAGGGAGCACAGCAGTTCAACGGTAGCAGCACCACTCATGTCGGCACTACGGGCACAACTGGCACGACCACCGGCAGTGCGACGGGCAGCGGGTCAACCGGGACTGGAACGATATCTCCGACGCACGATCCTACTAAGCCGAAGCAGTAAGACAGTCGCTCCTGCGCGGGAGAGCCGAGGTCACTCGGCCTCCCGCTTGGAGCGGTCTCAGCTGTTCGTTTTTTCGGTGCAGGAGGGGATCATGAATGCCAAGAATTCATTCATTCTAGCGCTCGTCTTTTTGTTTGCACTTCCTTTGAGTGCGAACAACAAGAAAAAGGACCAGCAAAGGGCCATGCTCGAGAAAATGGATGCGGTTCCTTGCGGGGCGAGTCAAAAGGGATTGTCGGGGCTAGGCAGCTTGTGGGCGTCGGTCGGTATCACCCATATGAGCTCCAACGAAAAGCTGTGCCCGCAATATTTGATCAAGACCGACGAAATGGAATATGAAATCCGCCCCACGGACCTGAAGCACGCAGTGCTCTTGCCTGTCGGTCAGGAGGCCGTCATTAAGGTCAAGAAAAATCGCATAATGCTCAGAGCCGCAGACAGCGACGACCACAAGATGCGAAGCTATGAGGTGGTTGGTATGAGTCCGACCCCTACGAATGCGAATAGCTCCGACGATAGATCACCAAGCTCATATTCGGACGACGACGCCCATTAGACTCATTCTGCTGAATATGCGTATTAGCTACGCCGACCGCTCATTCCGATGAGGGTCGGCGTGTTCGCAGTCACTTGCAGGTGGCTCCTTGACTTGGTCCCGGAGCGCAGTAACAATCGCGCCGGTCATTCCTTCCTTGGAGCCGCTCGATGCAATCGAAATTGTTCGCAGTTCTGTTTTTCGCATTGCTCACCAACACCGGATCACTCGGCGCGCGCCACGCAACCGCACGCAGCGCCGCTGTCATTGTCGATTGTCGCGTCTTGGAAAGTCATGTAACCGCAGTGCCGCCGGTGATCGCCGTCGTTTTTCACCAGCGCGATGCGCAAGATCAGCCTCGCTTCGCAGCTCTTTTGAAACAGAATTCCGGCGCAACGGTTGCCGTGCAGATGGCCCAGTCCCCGTGGGTGAATGGCACGGTTGTCCGGCTGAAGAGCTGCTTTGGGCGTGGCCTACTTCTACTCCCGCCCGGTTCGCTGGCCATCAAGGACGGCGCTGCGTTCCGCGTCAAGTTCTCGGAGAGCGCAGCCGCAGACTAAGCCGCTCCACCCTGGTGGCGAACTATGCGTACAAACTGTCGCTCCTGATTGTTTCGCTTTTCTATTACACTCGGGCAAGGTCA
>JASHRI010000081.1 GCA_030037435.1 Candidatus Acidiferrales bacterium
GCTTGAACAATAGAACGGACTAGAGAGATCGAGAAGCCGGAATCGCAACCCTGCTCGCGAAGCCGAATCAGACCCCTTGGCCTTCCGATCTGGCGCCGGCTTCCACGAGTTCGCGCACGTTCGAGTTCGAAGCTGGTTCCGTTTCGCGGGTAGTCGGCAGCGGACCGTTCACGGTGTAATAGCGTTGCCCAGCGACCAGCAATTCTTCGGCCGGGAAACGCGTGATTATTTCATGGCCTGCCTCTGTGACGACGATCTCTTCCTCGATCCGCGCTGCGCTCCATCCGTCTGACGATGGCCAGAACGTTTCGAGCGCAAACACCATGCCGGGCTTAAGTTCGTATTCCTGATCAAGCGAGACCAGCCGGCTGATCACGGGCTTTTCCCAAATCGCCAGTCCGATTCCGTGACCGAACTGGAGCCCAAAGCAGGATTCTTCATTGGGGAAACCAAATTCCTTCGCTTTTGGCCAGACCGAGGCGACTTGCGCCGTGGTGCGCCCCGGACGAATCAATTCGATAGAAGCGTCGATGTATTCGCGGCAGCGCTTATAGGCATCGACCATCGCGTGGGAGGCATGGCCAACGCTAAAAGTCCGGTAGTAACAGGTGCGATAGCCCATGTAGGAATGCAGTATATCGAAATAGACCGGATCGCCAGGGCGCAGCACGCGATCGGAAAATACGTGTGGATGAGGATTGCAGCGCTCTCCGGAAATAGCGTTGACAGCTTCGACATATTCCGATCCGAGATCGTAGAGAACCTTGCTCGCCAGTCCAACCGCTTCGTTTTCGCGCATGCCCGGCTTCATGGCCCGGTAGAGCTCGTCATAAGCAGCGTCAACCATCATTGCCGAATGGTTGAGCAGCGAAATTTCGTCCTGTGTCTTAATAACGCGCGCATCCGACATCAATTGCTGGCCGTCCACCAGCCGAATGCCTTCCTTTTGCAAGGCGAAGAGAATTGGCATCTCGATTACATCGACGCCGAGGGGCTGCTTCTCCAAGCCCAATATCTCAAGCTCACGTTTAATTTTCTTGGCCACGTCCTCGGCTCGACCCATTTCCGGGGACATCGCGCCTCGGAGCAGGGCTATTCCGGCGCGAGAGCGCTCGCCAAGCCAGGGGCAATGGAGCTGGTGGTGTTTGGCGGCCGAGCCGAAATCCCATGCGATCGGTTCGGAGCCGCGCGCGAGTAGCGTGAAGCGGCTGTTCTTGTCCTGGGCCCAGGTGCCGATGTGGGTGGCCGTGATGTAGCGCACATTGTTCATGTCGAAACAAAGCAGTGCGCCCAGCTCAGATTTCTCGAGCAGGTTCTTAATTCGAGAAAGTCGCTCGCGGCGCAAACGATCGAAATCGATGCGATTTTCCCAATCGACTGCCATCGTTCCATGGGTTGGTAATGCCATTTAAGTTCTCCTTATCGGAAGCGCGCCAGGCCTTCAAGATTTCCCGCACATCTTGCGGGCTGCCTCGAAAACCATTTGCTCGGTTGGCACGGTCACGTCCTCGAGCGGCGGCGAAAACGGAATAGGCACATGCATCGCGCCGATGCGTTTCACCGGCTGATCTAGGTAATGGAACGCGCCTTCCGCAATCACGGACGCTATTTCCGCCGTCGCGCCGTAGCGGGCATAACCTTCATCTATTACGATGGCGCGCGACGTTTTCTTGACCGACTCGATCAACCTCTCTTCATCCAGCGGCCAGGTGGTGCGCGGATCAATCACTTCGGCACCGACGCCGATCTCCTGAAGCATCTTCGCAGCTCCGAGCGCTACTTGCACCATGCTGCTGGTCGCGACCAAGGTAATGTCGTCTCCGGATCGCTTGATATCGGCGACGCCTAGGGGAATTGTGTATTCCTCCGCCGGAATGGCGCCCTTTAGTTTGTACATCATTTTGTCTTCGAAAAAGACTACAGGATTCTCGTCGCGGATCGCGGATTTCAGCAATCCTTTAGCGTCGTACGGCGTCGAAGGCAACACAACTTTTAGCCCGGGGACATGGCTAAACCAAGCGTGCAGCGACTGGGAATGCTGCGCGGCGGAACGCCTCGTAGCGCCGAGCGTAGTCCGCATCACGAGAGGCACTTTCCATTTGCCGCCGGACATGTAATGGACTTTGGCGGCCTGATTAGCCATCTGATCCATCACGAGCGCGATGAAATCGCCGAACATGATATCGACAACAGGGCGAAGGCCGGTCATCGCGGCGCCAATCGCGAGGCCCGTGAACCCGGCCTCGGATATCGGCGTGTCGATCACGCGATCCGTGCCGAACTCTGCGGATAAACCGGTGAGCACTTTGAAGACTGTTCCGGCCTCTGCAACGTCTTCGCCCATGAGCACGACTCGCGGATCGCGGCGCATCTCTTCGGCGAGCGCTTCCCGGATCGCCTCGCCGAGCGTCAGCTCGCGTTCAGTTGCCGATGGTGCCATTGCAGTCTTCACGTCAAGCGTAGACATCTTGCTGAACCTCGAGTGGATCGGGATACGGCGCATTTAGAGCGAATTGGACCGCAGCATCGATCGTAGATTTCACTTCGGCATTCATAGTTTGCAGTTGACCGGCAGTCGCGAGCTTGTGCGCGATCAGCCAGTCGCTGAAAAGCTTAATCGGATCTCGCTCGGAAACCCACTTTTGTTCCTCCTGCTTGCTCCGGTAATACTCGCGGCTTACATCGCCCACATGATGGCCCCGATATCGATATGTGTCGCAGAGAAGAAATGCCGGACCGTTGCCGCCACGCGCCCGTTCCACAACAGCATTCGCAGTGGCGTAGACAGCACGCACATCCTGACCGTCTACTCTTTCGGCTTGAATCCCAAATGCCTTCGGACGGGCTAGCACATCGCCAGCGGTTGTTTCGGAGTAGTGCGTGTATTCGTTGTACGTGTTGTTTTCACAAACATAAATTACTGGCAGCTTCCATAACTGCGCCAAATTCATGGTTTCGTACAGAAGTCCTTGACCAAGCGCGCCTTCGCCGAAAAAGCAAACGGCCACACGTCCGTTGCCGAGTCGTTTCGCGGAAAACGCCGCGCCCGTTGCAATTCCGGCGCTGCCACCGACGATCGCATTCGCCCCCAAATTGCCGGTAGCAGGATCGGCTATGTGCATCGATCCGCCTTTGCCGCGACAGTAACCTGCTTCTTTGCCTAGCAGCTCCGCGAACATCCGATCGGGTGATGCTCCCTTGGCCAGGCAGTGACCGTGCCCGCGATGAGTGCTGGTGATGTAGTCATCGGGCCGCAATGCGGAACAGATCCCGACCGCAATTGCCTCTTCTCCGATGTACAAGTGAGCGAGTCCCGGCATCAGGGCCCGGGTATAAAGATCGTTAACTTGTTCTTCAAAGATGCGAATCGACATCATTTGCTGATACATCCGCAGATACTTGTCCGGTTCAGCGGCGGACGCGGGGGTCTTCTCGATCACGCTTTTTTGCTTTGTCATGAGCCGCTCGCCGGCCGATCAGGCCGAAGATCAATCCATAAATTCATTTCGTCTACCCTCGTGGTGATATGACAATTACATATACGCGCGCTGAATTTTAGGCATACGCTTTGGGATCGGTCAAGGGCCCAACGCGAAAGCTAAATTTTTCGTTATTTCGCTTTCGCAAGTTGATTTGTGTAGCCGCTTCCAATTTAAGCGACGAATATTCGACTCAAGGGGTAGAATGCGCCGCGATAGGCGTGCATATCTTTGGATTGGTGAAATAGCGCGCGACTTGTCTTTCTTCGTAAACCAGATTCTGGAGGCGACATGATTCGAAAGACTGCGATCACAATTTCGCTGCTGCTTTTCTCGGCAAGTTTCTCCGGTTCGGCGCGCGCACAAAACTCCGGACCTGCTGAGGCCGAGAACTGTATGCCTACAGCAGAGCAGGTTTCGCAACAACTCCAAATGTTTGCGCGGCGAGTGGCACAGCCCGGGCGTCAAGTGAATGAACCTGCCACGCGCAACGTTACCGTATCGGCGATCCCGGGAGTGGTTGCGGCAGGAGTTGAGTGGAAGAAGGTGTGGCAGGAAGGTGGCAACAGCGCCGATGGAATTCTCGCCACGCGGGACGGTAGCGTTTTGGTGGCCCAGGAAGACTACGACGCGGTTCTAAAGATCGACGCGAATGGGAAGTCGTCCGTGCTGGTCGCAGACGCCAAAGGAGTAGGCGCGCTGTCGATGGATCATCAGGGCAACCTCTATGGCGCACTTCGCACGGAAAGGCCGGGGTCGACGAAACCGGACAAAGATTCCATCGTGAACGCAATCGTGATGCTCGCACCCGAGCGCAAAGTGATCAGCGACAAATGGTCAGACGGCAGCACACTGACTGAACGGCCCAATGATGTCGACGCTGATAGCCACGGCGGGGCGTACTTCACGGTCGGCTGCCTTTACTATGCCGGCCCACACGGGGCGACCGTGATGGCCGATAAGATCCGTACAAATGGAATTGTCTTTAGCCTGGACGACAAGATTCTGTACGTCACAAACGGCAATCAGCTTGTGGCGTTCGACGTCGAAGGCCCAGGCAAACTAACCAATCGGCGTGTTTTCGCGTCGCTCCCACCGGGTGCTAACGGAGACGGCATGGCCATTGATTCCGAGGGCCGGGTGTACGTCAGTTCGGGCCCTGGCGTGCAGATTTTTGATCCCGACGGAAAGTATCTCGGCGTGATTCCGACGCCGCGGGGCATCATCAGCGTGGTCTTCGCGGGTCCTCGCAAGAAGACGCTATTCGTCATCGGGGGCGGAGCGGAAGACGCCAACGGTCAGCCGATTCGACAGGGACCCCAACACACGGCCGCAACGATTTACAGCCTTCCAATGATCGCGCAAGGGCCCAAGGGGCGGGCAAAATAGCTTCTAGTTCTCGCTCCCAGTTTGCGTGCTGAAACAGTTCCTGGGCTCTCTTAATCGTTGGGATACACCCGAAATTCCATTAATTTCGATTCATCAAGTTTTTGTTGACACGACCCAGGTGACGAGAGTAAACGAAGCAGGGCAAATGTCGACATATTTTCCGAATGCTTTTGCAGCTTGCATGGGCCCAAGACAGAAATGCATTCAGGTTCTCGCCAGCTTTCGGCGTCCGCAATTGATCCCGCGCGGTGTAGCTTGAGACCGACTATTGTTGGAGGGGGGCTATAACAGATGCGCAGCAGACTGCTCGCAATCGTGTCTTCTTTTGCAATTATGATTGGCCTGACCTGGATGTGCCCCATTGCAGCGGCACAAGGTCAGCCGAAGGAACCATCAGGGGTGCAGGTGCTACAGAACCCCGCAGTGTACGAAGGCACGCCAGAGCAGCGCTGCGCCGCGCAAACGCAGGGCCGGGCAGGGCGGGGGCAATTCGTTTTACAGCGCAACGCCTTTCCTGAACCACATGGTCCGTATACGAACGTTATCGGACCCATGAGCATCTGCACCCCGACATCCAAGAACCCGCCCGAGGGCATGAAGGCGCTTCCGATCGACCTCTTCACCTCGAAAAACTTCTACCTCGATAAGAAAAACTGGCTGGATCCGCGATATTACCGGTGCAACACGCCTCGCCAGTTGACGGATATCTGGACCTCGCGGCGTTTTTTCCCGGATTCGGGGAAACCGCCGCTCTCGGCCGCTTGGGGCGACTGCAAGTGGGATGAGCCCCGAGATTCACTCGTGAGCCATCTGCCTTACAAGACCGCCCACGAACATTACGAGGCGCTACTGGCCGCAGCGAAAGCGCACGGCGGACCCACCGTCTATACGAAAGCTACCACGCCAGACTGGGACGGATGGTATGCGCGAGACATGCGGACGGATACTCAGGCTGAGTGGATTTGGGGGACGGTAACCCAGGTTCCCACGGTTTTGTCGCTGCTCACTCCGGAATACCAGGAGCGCATGGTTCAGGGCATCTATCACGAATCTGTGAGCAACGCGCCACAGTGGGAGGCCTCTTTCTGCTGGCCCGAAGGATTTATCCGCTGGTGGTCTCAGGCTTCGCAAGCCGGCAATTTTGAACTCACGATCACTCCATGGAACGTGCAGTTCCTTTCTGGTATTGCGGATAACTTCTTGCGCCAAGTGTGGTTGGGGCGAGAACCAGTCCAGAAGGTTCCTCAGTGGTATGGCGAGACCGTTGGTTTCTGGGATGGAACCACTCTGGTCACTTGGACGTCTGATGTTCAGGGATGGAACTTGTCGCATTGCATGTTCGAAACGAGTGGCAAGATGGAGACGATTGAGGTGTGGACGCCTGTGTACGACGAAAGTGGTAAGTTTGTAGGTCTGCATCAGGACACCACTTTCTATGATCCTGAAGCCTTCGTCCAGCCGCTGCGCGCCACTTACACCTATCGTCGTGAGGAGGGACTCGATTCCGCGACGCACCGCTACACCTACATCGAGTGCCTAAGCAACATTAGGGACGTCAACGGCCGAGCGACGCAACTCACCGCCGCAGATCCAGGTTATGTGGATTACTACGGCCGGCCGTGGGCTGAGGACTGGGAAAAGTATTTCGAAAAGGGTTGGAAGGATACGCCGGACGAAAACGGTGTTCCGGATAACGTGCTCGATCTCTTTAACGGTGACAATAGCAAGAAAAAGTGACGACCTGACAACTGAGCGGGTCTTCAGAAAGTCTCGACGCTACTTGCGTGATCGGGGGCACTGACAATGTATAGGTCATGGACCAAAAGCATAGTTATCGTGGTATGCCTTGCATTTGCGGCGGTGGGTATTTACGTTCGACAGGCATCCGCGCACCATTCGTTCGCCATGTACGATCAGACGAAGGTTCTGGTGCTGACTGGCGTAGCCCATCAATTCATTGCTCAGGCCAATCACGCCGAGCTGCACTTTTACGTGATTGGGGCTGACGGCAAGCTCGAACGGGATAAGAGCGGCCAGTTAGTCGACTGGGGCGTCGAAATGGCCGGCGCCGCCGCCGTTGCGCGCGAAGGCATCACCGGCGACTCCTTCAAGGCGGGCACGATATTCACAGTCCATATGAATCCACTCCGAAGCGGCGGCGATTACGGCTCTCGCGTTGGCCCCATGTACAAGTGCCCTTGGAAGACGCCGCCAGAACCCGGAAAGACCTGCGACACTGTGACGGGCATGGAAACGATCGGCGGGAACTACTAACACGGAGCTCGACAGGCGGGGTGGGGCTAACATAATTCTTGATGGGGACAATGTGGGACGCTATAGCTCTGTAAAAACGAAGAAGGCAGCCTGACGTGAATTCATTTGCACAGTGGCTGACCAAGACTTCACTGAGCCACACTTTTCGGGTCCAAGAAAGTTGGCTTGTTCCCGGCGTTCAATCCATTCACATCATAGGCATCGCGGTCATCATGGGATCGTTGTTGATGATCGCGCTCCGCGTTCTGGGCTGGGCTGGGACCGACCAAACCCTGCGCCAGACGACAGACCGGTTCGGCCCTTGGGTTATGTGGGCCCTGGCACTGCAGCTCGTGACCGGAATCGTGATGATTATCACCGAGCCTGCGCGCGAGCTCGTGAACTTCTCGTTTTGGACGAAGATGGTCTTTGTGGCAATCGGTACGACATTGGCTGGAATTTTCCTTATCGGTTTTCCGAAGCATGAGCAACGGTGGGAGGCGCTCGTTAAGAGCAGGACGTTTAAGTCGATGGTGATCGTCACTTTCGTCCTTTTTCTCTGCATCATTGTCCTCGGACGCCTGATCGCCTACGACCACATCTGGGGCTCCTGGTCACCAGCCACGCAGGAATACTGATGATCTTGAAACCAGGTCCCAATGCCAATTGACACGTTTTTGAAATCAGTCGAGGCGACAAAATTCGCCACTGCGATTCGCGACTCGATCTGGATGTTTCCAATCATCGAATCGATTCACGTCATTTGTTTCACGATTGTCGTTGGCACGATCGCCGTCGTTGATCTCCGGCTGTTGGGGCTTGCTTCGACCCAACGCTCGTTCCGGCGTATCTCCTCGGACGTCATGAAGTGGACTTGGGGCGCCTTCATTCTTGCCGTGGCAACCGGGCTGATGATGTTTTCCAACAACGCGCGCGTCTACTATCACAACCCATTTTTTAGGACCAAGATGATATTGCTTGTGCTTGCTGGTGTGAACGTGGCCGTCTTCGAGTTAACCGCCGGGCGGACAAGTAGCAGTTGGGATAAAGCGCCGTCAGCGCCTCGCATCGGCAAGGTTGTCGGTGTACTATCTCTCGCCATTTGGATCAGCGTCATCTTCATGGGTCGCCTCATTGGCTTCACGACCCACCCGGGCACGGTCGCGCCACCGACACCCGGCGTGAATTACGAGGACTTCCTCGGCGGGCCGTCATCTGGCGGCAGCAACGGCAATACTAGCGGCGGCGGGACTACAACCACGCCGACGCCGACTCCCCCTAACCAGTGAACCGGCGCCCGGCACGCGGGAGCCTGGGGCAAACGTTTTGCGAGCTTTGGGCCACGCTTCGGTGACTCAGATCCCGCACGAGGCCTAGGGAGGCATCGATGGTCAAGAAAAGCGCGACCCTACGAAACATAGTCCTCTTGGCGTCATTGCTCGCAGCCGCGCCTGTCTATGCGCAGCAGGCCGCTGCTCCCGTGGCAGCTCCCGCAGCCGCCCGACCGACTCCGCCGCAACTCCTTTTCAATATGGCCTTCGAAAACACCGAGCGATTGCCGCTGAGCCAGGATATCGTCACCACACCCAACGTTGATCTGCATCTCTATGGCGACGGCCGGGATATTATCGTGGCCGTTGGAAAGGGCCGGTACGCCCCTCACACATTCAACGGTCTTTGTGACCGGCCCTGCGGCTTCACGCTTGGCGACAAGAGCAACTATTTCGACCTGCGCGGGATGGCCAACATGAAGTTTACTGCCATTACTTCCGGGTTTCATCGCGTGCGCCCGTTGATCAAATTGGCAGACGGCACGCTGCTGATTGGGGATCAAGGAGAGAGCTCCACCGCGGACTGGCATCCATATGAGATCTCGTTTAGCGAAGTGCGCTGGCTAAAGCTTGATCCCCAGAGAGGGGTCACGCTCGGCGATTCGTGGGTGGAAAATCCCGACCTGAGCAAAGTAAGCGAAGTCGGTTACTTTGACGTGATTCCCGGAAGTGGCGTTCGAGTTGAAGGCATGCCCGTTGAGAAAGTGCCGCCGCCTCCGCCGGGTGGCTGGATCGCGGTTGCATCGTTCGAGTTGTGGGGCAAGTTCGTTCCGCGCGATACCAAAACCTCTCAATAGTGACAAGGTTCGAGAATTCTGTATTAGTGATCTTCGGCAGGTGCAGGATTCTTTCTCTGATCCGAGACGATTGCGCCGCCCTTGATCACCAACCGCGTTTGTAGCAAGTTCCAGTAGCCGTCGAGCGGATTTCCGGCCACCAGCACGATGTCGGCATCCTTGCCGGGTTCGAGCGTGCCGACTTCGTTGCTCATGTGAATGAACGCCGCGGTGTTCGGCCCCATGAGCTTGATCATGTCCTGCGGCGAAAACATCAGGTTCAGGGATCGCAGCTCGTGGGATAGGCCGGCCTTCGGCTCATAATTCGTGTCCGTGCCGTAGCCATAAACGACGCCGGCATCCCAAAGCGTGCGAGCATTCACGGCTTTGTAACCGGCCGAGAGCCCATCGCCTTGGTCATTGATGACTCCGGAAGGCCAAGGCGCGCCATCGCGGAACCGGGGCTTGTTGTCGTTGGCAAAGACACCCCAGACGGGCGAGCCAAAGCCGATCGTGGACAAGTCCAGCACTCCGGCGGCAGCCACCTTATGCGCTTGTTCGTCGGTGACCCAACCAAAATGAGGCGTGTGGACGAGCAAGGGAGCGCCAGCGTCCACGGCGTCCATCATCGCCTCGGGGGTCACGGCGTGCACCATCACGTATTCGCCGTTGATTTTCTTCGATTCATCCACCATGGCTCGCAAGAGCTCAAGTTCATCGGGCGCAGGTTTGTCGCTCAGACCTTCCTCACCGATAAAATGGATGCCCATACTCGCCAGACTTCGTACTTGTGCGCGGGCCTGGTCAGGCGTGATTCCGCGCAGGGGGATCGCTCCGGACGCGATGATGCGTGGGCCCTTGATTTTGCCCAAGTCGATCATCTGCTTGAGTTCGAGGATTCCTGGAACCGGCCCAGCGCCGGAGAGCAGAGTGGTGTAACCAGCGTCCAGGAACTGCTGCATGCTGGCGGCGGCTTCCGTATTGAGCCACTTCTCCAAATCTCCGCGAGGTATGATGTGACGATGGGCGTCGATATACCCTGGCACGGCCGACATACCGCTTGCGTCGATCGTCTGTACTCCGGGAACGCTCGCGTCGCCAGGCGCGACTGAAGCAATACGCCCCGCGCGAATCACGATCGACCCCTGATCCACTACGCTTCCGTTGCCGACGATGATCCTCACGTGCTGGATCACGAGATCTTGGGCCGCTGCGCCGCGGATGCCGCCAGCGCACCAAATTAATGCGAGTAAGATTGGACCGAGCGCTCTTCTCATTCGTGTGGCTCCGTTCGCAGTAGTACGACCCGCCGTGCAGCCCTCCAGTGGCCGCGGCGGAACCGCAATAAAACTGGAGAGAATATAGACTGCGGTCGGGCGAGAACGGTTTCATTCTCGCCCAGCCGTGTTGGCCAACCTGGCAATTCTGAACTGCAACTCTTCTAGATCGCTTAGAACGACGCCTTTAGCCCCAGCAACACTTCGCGAGCGCCGCCGGTGCCGTTGACGGGGTTGCTATCATTCGGCTGCCCGGTAGCGAGTCCAACTGTAGCCGGGATGGTCGGCAACTGAAACCCAAGAACGCGGGCCCGATTGTTGAGGACGTTGAAGGCCGAGATACTAAAATCAAAGCCGACATTCTCCCTGATTTTGAATATCTTGTGGACCGCCAAATCCCACTCGTGGAATCCCGGACCTATGAGGGAACCCGGCCTCATGTTGCCAAATTCACCTTGAGCCGGTGGAATGATCACCGACTTTCCGTTGGGTGACATATAGCATCCGTATTCCGCGAGGGAAGCCAGTCCGCTGGAGCCTGGAACGGAAGGATTTGTAGGCTCTGCGGCGGCTGCGGCGGTACAAGCGGCAGGGACTGTCGGGTTGCACCCGAAAAAGCCGCCAAACCCGTAGCACGGTTGGGTCTGCTCGCCGGTGAAGTGGAAGTTAGTTCCGGCTCCATAGAGGGACCAAGGTTCGGCAGTGCCGCCGAAGAGGCCTCTATTGTCGTTCACGCCGGCGAAGTCGTCACCGCTGTCGGTCAAGTTGAAAGGTGCTCCGCTCTGCACGTTGATCGCGCTGGAGAGTTGCCACCCTTTCAGCAATTGCGCCGGCGCATTGGCATCAGGAAGCGTATAGACAAGCGTGATGCCCAAGTCCTGCGTAGGTGTCTGGAGTCCGTAGTCGCACGATGTGCAGTTGCTTTGGGTTATGTACGGGTCATTGCCTCCTTTGGTAACAGCCAAATCTCTTGAGAACGTGTAGGCGGCATTCATCGTCAGACCGTGGAAGTTTCGCTGAACGAATGTCACTTGCAACGCGTTGTAGTTGGAATATGCGCCTGGACCGTATACGAAGATGCCCTCGAACCACGGGAACTGGCTAGCATACGGCTCGCGAGCCTCAACCGAACCGGGGACCTGGGCGTCTGAGGTTCCCGGCGCCGCTTGATTGATGTTGATCTCGTCGGCAATATTGTACGCGTGGGTGCCCACGTAATTTACCGTCAGCGAGGTGTTGGCCTTGAAGGCGTGTTCGATACCGAGCGTCCACGTATACATTGGCGAACGCGCGTTGTCGGGGGTCATACTGAGTTGGCCGTTCGGAAGTCTTACGACCGTGCCCCTGGCCTTAATGGTGCAGGGCGAGGGCGTAATGCCGTTGGGAAGAGTGAAGGCGCCAGTGCCGCAGGTCAAATCAGTGCTCAGAGCGGCGGGAAAGACTGGGGTGTTGAGAGCCCAGTTTAGCCCAGTGCCGGGAATGGTAACTTGCCCGTTGCGGACTGCCTGCGGATCCGTCGATGCCGGGAAAACCAAGCCGGTGCTGTTGTAGAGCGAGAAGCCGGTCGGAACCGAGTTCAGGCCTGCGCCAAAACCGGAGGCGAGCAAATCGTCAATTTGCGGCGTGTCGTAACTTACGCCCATGCCGGCGCGGAGCACCGTGGTGCTCTTGCCCGTAATGTCCCAAGCAATACCCGCGCGGGGAGCAAGTGCTAGGTGGTACGCGTTGTACAGAGGTTTGTTTTCTTGCTGCACCATGCCTGTGGGTGAAAACGGATCGAAGTTACCGGCGTTATTGTTGTTCACCAGCATGGCCGGCTCAAACTCGTAGCGCAACCCCAGGTCCATCGTCAATCGGGAGCTAACCCGGAAGTTGTCTTCGATATACAACGCTTCTCGGTTGAAGGCGACGGAGCTGTCCTCTTGCTGGGGATTAACCAGCACTTGGCCGTTGGTAATGTTGCCGGCGAGGAAGTCCTGGAGATCCGTACAGGTGGCGCATGAAATCCCGCCAAGATAATTGAGTGTACCGGCGATGTTTCCCGGAGCGCCCAAGCCGTGGAAGTAGCTGTGGTGGAATTCGAAACCGAACTTGATGTTGTGATTGCCATGCGTCCACCCAACGTTGTCGTACGCGGTGTATGTGGTCTGAAACACGCCTTGGTCAGAAAGAAAGAAGGCCGCCCCCAAACTTGGAAAGCCCGAAGTGGTAAAGTTCACCACCGGGAATCCGCAAAGCGGTGAGGGAGTAACCTGCCCTGAAATAAATCCGAGCGAAGTGTAGTTCGGCTGTCCGGCGTTACCCGTCGAAAAGTTCCCATTCACGCCGCATTCGGCATTGCCATCTCCCAGGTTGTACCGGTTGTAACCGAAGCGCACGTCGTTCACCCAATTCGAATTGGGAGTGCTGATCCACACCGCACGCATCATCTGTGTGCGGCTTAGGTTCGCGTTGTCCCAGAACGAGGGTTCGCCGGCATTCGGTGTGGTGGTGTTTGCTTGGCCAAAGAAATACTCGCCGTTAATTGAGTTTGAGTTGTTCAAGTGATAATCGATCCGGCCAATCACGTTATTCGAATGGCCCGACGTTAGCAACGGAAAGCCAACATTTGAGGTATTGGTCCCGGCGTATCGGAATACGCCCTTGGTGCCGCAAGTGGCCGATCCGCCGGTCACAGTGCAATCCGCTAAGTTGAGGCTCAACTGACTTGGCGTAACGCCGTTGAGAATTAGATTATCGATCTCGTTCGGTATGCTGGCAGTATCATTCGCCACGAACGCCGTAGTTGGCAGGGAAGCGATGATTGTTGAGGTTCCCACTGTGTAGCGCATTCCGTCGAAAGAAGCGAAATAGAAGAGTTTGTCGTGCTTGATGGGGCCGCCGAAAGACCCTCCAAACTGCTTAAAATCGTCCGTTTGCTTGGGCGCGCCGTTTAGGTACGGATCGTATGCGTCGAGGTTGTTGTTGCGGGCGTAGATATAGGCGTCGCCGTGCGGGGTGTTCGTGCCGGATTTTAGCCCCACGTTCACGACCGCGCCTTGAAACCATCCGTATTCCGCGGGCGGGTTGGTCATAACGTTTACTTCTTCAACCGCATCTTGGGGAAGAATCGTCAATTCGTCCGTGCTGGTGGCCGCGCCGATGAGTGGGCCGGAGTTGACGAACACGTTGCTGTTTTCCACGCCGTCGAGCATGAAGTAATTGCCCTGGCCGCCGGCGCCGTTCGTTTGGTAGTTCGGTGAGTTTCCACCCGGGTTACCGTGAACGCCTGGTTGGAAGTCCAGCACCTTCGTGTACAAGTGCCCGTTAACAGGCAGCTGATTCAACTGCGTGTCTTCGACAGTGCTCGAGAGAACCTCATTGCTGACGTTGATCAGAGGAACCGCCTCCGTAACCGTCACGCTCTGGGCTTGCGCGCCGGGCTGGAGCGACACATCGACACGGACCGCTTGAGCGACTCCAACCGTAATGCCCGTACGATTCAGCGTCTGAAAACCTTGGAACGATACGCTCACCTCGTACGTGCCGGGCGTCAAGCTCGGTGCCGAATAGGCGCCCGATGTATCCGTCGTCAACGTGCGCGATACGCCCCGCTCCGTGTCGGTCACCGTCACGCTCGCTCCGGCGATCACGGCGCCGCTCGAATCGGTAACAGTTCCGGCGATGCTTCCAAGATTAAGTTGCGAGAAAGCCGGCAGACAAAAGAGCAACAGTCCCAAGCCGAGACTCAGCATTTGAACAATCTTGCTGATCCGGACACACCGCAAGATAGAAATTAGCGAAGCTACTTTCATTGTCCCCCCTCATCCCTCGCAAACGTTCGTGGCGTCAAGATTTCGACATGAACGTTAAGAGACGATATTCCAGCAATCAAAGCGATCTGAAATTGGAGACTCTCGGTGCGTTGTATTCCTGCTGTCTTCGTTTAGTCCGCCCCGTCCACCACACGTTGGACAATTTCGGATCACCCGCGTTCGCTGGTTACATCTGTCTCTTGTTGCGCGTTGTGGGATATGTAAGTCGCTTGCCGCGGGAAGTCAATAAGAGGGGATAGAAACATCTCAGCGAACACATAAACTATTTTTAATGAATTTTAAGCGCGCGTCGTTTGTGTTCGCATCACTCACTCGCTCGGTGTTATCATCCCGCGGCTGATCGAAAGTTCCCGTGCGTGGCACAGCGACACAACGATAAACTTCGGGCCAGCGAACGAAGGACCGGACGCATCGCGAGTGAGAAAAGTGTGAGAGGAAAACACCGGAAGTTTCGCACAGCGGAGCGTGGTGGCTAGCGGACTCATAAGCAGAGATGATTCGGGCAAATCGAATTTGACCGGGAGGTCGGCACAATGAATCGAAGATCCTTTCTTGGCTATGGCACGATCGCAACGGCCGGACTTTTTGCCCGCGCGACATTTCAGAGCGCACTCGCACAAGATCTCGGGTGTTCGTCTCCGAGCGCTATCGTCCGCACAACTGCAGGTCGCGTTCGCGGCATCACGCGCGAGAGAGTCAGCGCATTTTTTGGAATTCCTTATGGAGCATCCACAGTAGGCGACCGGCGTTTTATGCCACCCGCGAAACCGGAGCCTTGGACCGGAGTTCGCGAAGCCACAAGCTTCGGGCATCGATCGCCGCAAGGTCCATCGACTTTGATTCCAGAGGTGGCCGCAACCGATCGACAGGAACCGGCGGGCGAAGATTGTTTGTGCTTGAATGTATGGACGCCACGCGCCGGCGGTGGCAATCGGCCTGTGATGGTGTGGCTCCACGGCGGCGGCTATTCGGCCGGATCGGGCGCATTCATTATTTACGACGGTGCGAATCTGGCATGTCGACACGACGTGGTGGTCGTGACGGTGAATCACCGTCTCAACGTGTTCGGATATCTGTATCTAGCCGAACTCGGCGGAGAAAAATACGCCGAATCGAGCAATGTGGGTATGCTGGACATCGTCGCTGCGCTGGAATGGGTGCGCGACAACATTTCGGGATTTGGCGGCGACCCAAACAACGTGACGATCTTCGGACAGTCAGGTGGCGGAGGAAAAGTTAGCACGCTGATGGCGATGCCGTCGGCGAAGGGATTGTTTCATCGCGCCATCTGCGAGAGCGCGTCGGCGATCAAGGGCGTGCCAAAAGAAGAGGCAACGAAATCAGCCGAACGATACATGGTCAGGTTGGGGCTGAAGCCTAATCAGGTAGACGAAATGCAGAAACTGCCGGCGGATCAGTTGGTCGAGGCGATGTCGGGCGGCGGCGCGGCAGGAGGGCCGGGGCTCCGCCTGGCGCCCGTGGTGGATGGCCATTCGCTGCCAAGGAATCCCTTCGATCCCAATGCACCGGAAATTTCGGCCAATGTGCCGTTGCTGATTGGTTCGGTAGAAACGGAAGTGACCTTCATGCGAAATACACCCGTCGATCCAATGGACGACGCGGCGTTGCACGCGCACGTCAAGCAGGCTTTGCGAGGGGCGGACGATGCGACAGTGGGTCACTTGATTGAGGTGTATCGAACGGGTCGTCCGGGCATTGCGAATACCGATCTCTACCTAATCCTCGCGTCGGACGCCACGTTTCGGGCAGGAGTGATGACGGAAGCGGAACGCAAAGCGGATCAGGCTGCGGCCCCATGTTACATGTATTATTTCACGTGGAGATCGCCGGTGCGCGACGGCAAGTTGCGGACGTTTCACACGCTCGAAATTCCGTTCGTTTTCGACAATGTCGATTTAGCGACGGCTATGACCGGCTCGGGGCAAGACCGTTACGCGCTCGAGGATAAAATAAGCGGCGCGTGGGTCGCCTTTGCTCGCACTGGAAGCCCGAACCACAAGCTGCTTCCAAACTGGCCGGCGTTTAGCACCAAGCAGCGCGCAACTATGATTCTCAACAGCGAGTGCGAGGTCGCGGATGATCCGCATGGCGACGAAAGGCGAGCGCTGCTGGCAGCGCAGCATAATGAGCAATCATGATGGAGAAAAAAAGTTGGTGAAACTTCCGAATGTTGCATCAAGGTCCGGGCAGCCGCACTCGGGCCGTCGCCACTGCGCCGCAGCCCGTATGCCAAGATTTTTCCTGTGGTCTAAACTCTCAGCACTAAAAAGGGGTGGGGTTAACAATGGGCGTTCAAAGTCTGCAAGACCTGTTACAAAGCGCGGGCAATCCGGTCAGCCTGTTGCGCAATTCTCAGATTGGGCCGTATGCATTTCCGGTGGTGAAGTCGGAGTTTTCTAACTGGAGAGATGAGCAGCGCGCGTGGAAAGAGACCTGCGCGTTGTTCGACCAGTCGCATCATATGACCGATTTGCACTTGGAAGGACCCGACGCTCTTAAACTGCTTTCCGAATTGGGCGTGAACAGCTTCAAGAATTTCAAAGTCAATCAGGCGAAGCAATTTATCGCGTGCAACCACGACGGCTATGTGATTGGCGACGTGATTCTGTTTTATCTAGACGAGAACAAGTTCAACCTGGTCGGGCGTCCTCCAGCATGCAATTGGGTGCAGTACCACGTCGAGACCGGCGGCTACAAGGCGACCGTACTTAGAGATGAACGGTCCGCTGCCAATCAGGGGCACAGAAAAACATATCGCTATCAGGTGCAGGGGCCCAATGCCGTGCGCCTGATGGAAAAAGTGACCGGAAAACCGGCGCCGGACATTCGGTTTTTCAACATGGATGTATTCACAATCGCCGGGCGGAAAGTTCGAGCCTTGCGCCACGGAATGGTGGGACAGCCCGGATGGGAGCTCTTCGGCCCATGGGAGGACGGCGAAGCAGTTCGAAACGCAATCGTCGAAGGTGGGCAGGAATTCGGTATTCGGCAGGTTGGAGCGCGCGCTTATCCGACCACGTGCCTGGAATCGGGATGGATTCCGTCCCCGCTCCCGGCGATTTACACAGGGGAAAAGATGAAGCCGTATCGCCAGTGGCTGAAGACGACCAGCTACGAAGCTATGGCATCGCTCGGAGGCAGCTTCTACTCGGACCATATCGAAGACTATTATTTGACACCCTACGATCTCGGCTACGGTCCATTCGTCAAATTCGACCACGACTTCGTTGGGCGGCAGGCGCTGGAGAAAATGGACCAGCAAAAGCGGAAGAAAGTGACACTCGTTTGGAATAAAGACGATATCAAACGCGAGTGGGGCTCGTTGTTCGATGGAGGCGACATCGCCAAGTATATCGACCTTCCTTTGGCGAACTATTCGACGCTTCCTTTCGACAAGGTGTTGAAGGATGGGAAGGTTGTGGGCGTATCAACTTACACTGGCTATACGTACAACGAGCGCGTGATGCTTTCGCTGGGCGTACTGGATGCCCAGCACAGCGAGGTAGGCACAGAGGTGGTGATCGTGTGGGGCGAAGAAAATCGTGGATCGTCGAAACCGACGGTCGAGCGACACGTCCAAGCTACGATCCGTGCTACGGTGGCGTCCGTTCCCTATGCTGAGGTGGCGCGGGTCGCCTACCGGCCGCACTGATTTGAGTTCGATTTAGGAGAAAGCCATGGGCTATATATTTCATCAGGATGATCTACCAAAGCTGATATCGGCAGTGCCGGGACGCGAGCGGACGTTTTTCGTTAACAAAGAACTGACGAAGATCGACGACATGCTGGCCGGTGTGATGCACTACGACAAGGGCGCGTCTTCGCCCTATCACTTCCACAAGAACTGCGAGCACTTCTATTTCATCATGGAAGGGCAAGGCACCGTGGAATCGGAGGATGGCGTCCGGGACGTGGGACCGGGAGAAATGGTATTCATCCCGGCTGAGGAGAAGCACCGGCTGCGCGCGACGAAAACGCCTCTGTTCTATTTCGAGTTCCAGGCGCCAAATCGCTTTGTCACCACAATTTTAGACGGTACCCCGGACGATCTCCGCTGGAACCGTGTGGAAGGTGGAGTCTGGGTTCAGACGTGACACCGAAAAACACCCAGGGAGGACTTTTATGCTGACTTTTATAGATACAAACCAGCTTCCAAGGAACAAAGCGGCGGGAGGCGAATTCACGGAAGTGCTGAACCGTGATCTCTGCGGCGCGAAGAACGTGCTGGCTGCGCTGCGCTGGCTTAAATCGGGAGAGAAATTCAGCGCCGACGCTTCCAACAAACACCAGCTGCTTTATCTGATGGAGGGCAGTGGTACGGTTCGCCTGGACAACAAGGACTACGAAGTGTCAAAGGGCGCCGGCGTTTATCTGGCTCCTTCGGAGACGGCGACGATCCAAGCGGCGGCGAACGGCTCGGTGAAGTTATTTCATTTGGTCGTTCCGAAAATTCCGTCATGACGTTTGGAACTATTGGCGGTAACGCAATCAGGTCTTTTGCGATCGTATTGGCGGCCGTCTTCGCGGGCCTCACAGCAATTCCGTCAGCGTCTGCCCGCTCTTGTGAGGACCTCGCGTCGCTAAAATTGCCGGACGCTACGATCACATCGGCAGCGACCGTGGGCGCTGGGCAGTATCCGGTGCCGCGGGGGCCCGGCGCCGACATGCAGGGACCTTTCGACCGCGGCACTGACCCGGCGGCGCTGCCTGCGTTCTGCAGAGTCCAAATCACCGCTCAGCCGGCCATCAAGATTGAAGTGTGGATGCCTGCTTCGGGCTGGAACGGCAAATTCGAGGCGGTCGGCAATGGAGGAAAAGCCGGTTCGATGAGCTATTCGGCAATGGTCACGGCGCTGAGGGCGGGCTATGCGACGTCGAGCACCGATACGGGGCACTCAGGCAGCGGGAATGACACGAGGTGGGCGTTCAATCAGCCCGGGCTAATCGCGGATTTCGCCTATCGCGCGGTTCACGAAATGACGACGGCGGCAAAGGCGGTGATTTCGTCGTATTACGGCAAGGGGCCATCGTCTTCGTTTTTTAACGGCTGTTCGACCGGCGGCCGGCAAGGATTGATGGAAGCGCAGCGCTATCCGGACGATTACAACGGTATTTTGTCGGGCGACCCTGTGATCAACTACACGCATTTACAGGCGGCGCATTTTTCCATCGCCCTGCGGACTAGAAAAATTCCCGGAAGCTACTTTGGGCTCGATAAGCTGCCCGCGATCAACCAGGCGTCGCTCGCTGCGTGCGACGCGAACGACGGCGTGCGCGACGGAGTGATCGAAGATCCGTTACGGTGCAATTTCCGGAAAAATCCATCAGTGCCTTTGTGCAAAGGTGAAGAATCGTCCGCGTGCATGACTGCGACACAACTCGAGACCCTGAAGGGCATTTACGCGGGATACCGAGATCCTCAAGGCAAAGTGGCGTATGGCGGATTCATGCCCGGTCACGAGACGGGCTGGAATCTGTTTCTCCTTGACGGTGCCGATCCTGCGAAGCCATTCACGGACGCATCCGCGGTGGGGGCGGTGGGATTTTTCAAATTTTTCGTTTTCGATGATCCCAATTGGAATTTTCTCACCTGGAACTACGACAAGGACATGGCATTCGCGGACAAGAAGCTCGCTTCGGAAATAAACGCCACCAATCCTGATCTCAAGTCGTTTCGGGCGCACGGCGCGAAACTGCTGCTCTATCACGGATGGACCGATCCCGGAGCCTCACCGCTCGAGACTGTCGACTATTACGACAGTATGGTAGCAAGCGTGAGCGGAACAAAGGTCGAGTCGCCCGGCGAAGAGACGCCCGCATTCATCCATCACATCGAGGACACGGAGAATTTTGCGCGCCTCTTCATGGCCCCGGGAATGGACCACTGCGCTGGCGGCCCGGGTCCAAATGTGTTCGACGCATTCGGTGCTCTTGCGAACTGGGTGGAGAAGGGCGAGGCGCCAAGCAAGATTGTCGCGGCGCACATCACCAACGGTACGGTGACAGTTACACGGCCACTGTGTCCCTATCCGACGACCGCCCATTACACCGGCCACGGCAGCACGAATGAGGCTGCTAATTTCGTCTGCAGCGCCGCGAAACGCTAATCGCGGTACGTGAGATCCGCTTTTTCCTCAGGATTGCTTACAGATTGCCATGGTGGGAATCGCCGCACTACGACGTATGCGAACGTTCCACAGAAGAAATTTTGGGTAAGGTTGCGGCTTCTCCTGACACAGGAAGAGTCACGGTAAA
This sequence comes from Candidatus Acidiferrales bacterium, assembly GCA_030037435.1. Taxonomy (GTDB): domain Bacteria; phylum Acidobacteriota; class Terriglobia; order Acidiferrales; family UBA7541; genus Palsa-295. The sequence goes on from JASHRI010000081.1 coordinate 20,597, forward strand.
GGTCGATCCATGGCCGAGTTCTGTTTGCACGCCAATCTGTCCGCCGTGAGCGGTAACGATCGCGCGCGCGATCGCAAGTCCCAGTCCGCCGCTGCGCGTTTCCGCATTCTGGAGCGGTGAGGCGCGATAAAAACGATCAAAAATGTGAGGAAGGTGATCGGCGGAGATGCCCTCACCCTGATCTGCAATAGTGATCAGCACAGTTCCGTCATTGGGCGTCAGGCTGACGCGAATCGTCGTGTCTGCCGGCGAGTACTTTACGGCATTTTCGAGGAAGATTAAGAAGAGGTCGCGAAGCAGCGGTTCGTCGCCCGTAAACGGAATTTCTTCCGGCACGCTCTGCGTAATCCGAATGCGCTTTGCTCGCGCCAATGGTGCGGCCATTTCGCAACTTTCCTCAAGCACCTCGTTGATAAAAACTCGATCGCGCGCGATTCGGAGCTGTCCTGCGTCGGCCATTGAGAGCGTAAATAGTCCCTCGACGATTCGACTCAGATGCCGCAAGTCGGAGAGAATGACCTGGAGGTTCTTCTGATACTCCTCGGGGGCTCTTCTTTCGGTAAGTAAGAGCTCCGTCTCACCTTGCAGCACGGATAGGGGGGTGCGCAGCTCGTGCGAAGCATCGGACACAAATTGGCGCAGTTGTCGCACAACTGCCAGCACTCGCGCGAAAAGCTCGTTGAATGTCGACGCTAGTTGGCCCAATTCATCCTGCGAATTGGCGGCAATGCGCGGAGGCTGGGCGTTCGCATGGCGCGAATCGGATACGATCTCCGCAAAGCGTGCAGCCTGTTGGGTGAGTTCCGATATTGGGGAAAGGCTGCGGCCCACGTACCAGGTAGAGATCGCGCCAATACAGATCAGACTTGCCGGCAACAGCACGATTAACACGCTGCGAAAATTTCTCAGCACCGCATCGGTATCCCGCGTGGGGCCCGCGATGGCCAAAACCACGGGACGCCCCACAAGCATGAACGGAATCAGTTCCACGCGCAATGTGTCATGCGCGCTGGTCACGGTCCGATAGATCGGCTGATCGCCCTGAAAGTTCAATGGTCCGACGTTAAGGGGATCTTGCTTCCAGTTCCGCGACATATTGAGAGGATTGCCGGCCCTGTCTAGCAGCGCCAGGTACTCATCGCGGAGCGGAAGGCGGAAGACATCCTCATCGGGCGGGTTGTCCGCCAGGTCCTCGACCATTGGGACGCCCGCTTCGTTGAGCCGCTTATCGAGCTGCGTGCGCAGCTCGCTCGAAAAGATCGAGTAAATGATTCCGTAGGTGCAAACCAGAAACAGCCCAACGACCGCGCAAAACAGGGCCATCATTCGGAACCGCAACGATCGTTGTTTCATGCTGCAGTGGGTTCGCCGAGCTGGTAGCCAGTGCCCCGAACCGTGTGAATCAACTTCATGGGATATGCCTGGTCGACCTTGCGGCGAAGGCGGTTGATGTAGACCTCTACAATATTTGTTTCCATGTCCAAACCGTGTATCCAGACGTGCTCAATGATCTCCGTGCGATGCGCGACTTCGGGCGAGCGCAACATCAATAGCTCCAGCAGCGCGAACTCTTTTGCCGTGAGTGGAATCGGATCCCCGGCTCGCCGGACAATGCGTTTCTGGCGGTCCATTTCCAAATCGGCGATATGCAATTTCGCTCCGCCTCTGAATCCTCTACGCGTTAGAGCGCGAATACGCGCGTGCAGCTCGGCCAGCGCGAACGGCTTCGTCAGGTAATCGTCACCGCCAGCGTCGAGACCCTCGACACGTTGTTCGACCAGCGTGCGCGCCGTCAGCATCAATACCGGCGTGTCCATTCCTGCGCGACGAATCTCACGGCACACTTCCACGCCGCTCAAGTTGGGCAGCCGAATATCGAGAAGAATTAGATCGTACGTTTCCTGGAAAACCATCTCCAGGGCCTTTTCGCCCGTTTCCGCCATGTCCACAACATATTGGTTTTCGCGCAGTGACCTTCCGACAAAACTCGCCACCTTCTTTTCATCCTCGACCAGCAATAGCCGCATTACCACCCCTCCCCAAGTTTCGGCCCCTGCCTGTTTTAAAAAGCTATACCCTAAAGGGCTTTTTCCGTCAATGTGAGCACTGCCGGGTCGAAAGGCGCAGTATCAGGAATTGGCCGCTTCCACCTTCTGCCAGTACCTCGTGTCTTGCGCACGTAACGAGTCAAACAAGGCCGCAAACTCAAGAGAATCAGTAGCCTCTTGACTCTGGCACGGCGGATGTAACAGGCCACACACCTGTTTGTTACCTGTTTGTTCTTGCCAATGCGCTGGGGGCAAGTGTACCTAGGCAGCCGTTCGCGGTAGTCCTTTCGCGGGCGGGTTTATTACGAGCTGGACTTATATCTCCAAACATAGGGGGCGGGGGAATGAAGCGGATTTTCGTGTGCGCTTTTTGTGTCCTTACTGGTGCGTTGATTGTCGCGGCGCAATTGCCGACTGCAACGATTCTCGGAACCGTAAAAGATTCCAGCGGGGCGAGCATAGCCGGCGCGACATTGACCGCACGTGACATCGATACCAACCAGACCAGAACAACTGTTACCGCAGCGGACGGTTCTTATCGCTTCGCTGCTTTGACGGTGGGCAACTATGAGGTGCGAGCGGAACAAACGGGGTTCAAAGTTGAGATCCACACCGGAATCACGCTCGTCGTGGCGCAGCAGGCCGTCATAGACTTCAGTCTTCAGCTTGGAACTGTCGCACAACAGGTGGAAGTGACAGCAGGCGCTCCAATAGTAGATACCACGAGCAGCGCCTTGAGCCAAACCGTAACTCCGCAACAGATGACCGACCTGCCCTTGAATGGGCGGAACTACGTTCAGCTCGCCTTACTGCAGACGGGGGCGGTTGAGTTCAAGCAACACCCATCATCCGGCAGTGGAGCGAACCTCGGCACGACCGGTACCTATTTCAGTGTCAATGGTGCACCTGCGCGAGCCAACGCTTACCTGCTGGACGGCACAAGCCTGACTGTTTATGGCGGTGCGACAGGGGCCTCTATCAGTGGTTCTACTCTTGGCCTCGACGGAATAAAGGAGTTTAGCATCGTAACGGACACCTATAGTGCGCAGTACGGAATGGTAATGGGAAGTCAAATGTTAATGGTCAGCAAGGGCGGTACGAATAGTTTCCATGGGGATGGTTTTGAGTATCTTCGCAATAGTGCGCTAGACGCTCGTAATTATTTCGATACGGCAGCGTCATCTGGAACGAGCGCATCTGGGCAGCCGCGGCGCTTGCCGCCGTATAGGCGAAACAACTTCGGCGGCGCGATCGGTGGCCCAATTCAGAAGGATAAGACTTTCTTCTATGGCACTTACGAGGGGCTGAGGGAAGCTCTGGGTAGTACGCACACTAGTTTCACAATTCCATCCAGCTGTGAAGGGCCGGCAGGTGCAACGATCACGAGTACTGTTTGCCCCGAACTAGGAACTACACCCTCGGTTGTCATTTCTCCGCAGATTCAACCTTGGTTGGCACTGTTTCCTGCTCCAAACCTGGGTGCTAACGAGTTGTCTTGGGCATTTACCCAGCCGACCCAGGAGGATTATGGACAAATGCGCATTGACCACACGTTTTCTGCCGCAGACACGTTGTTCGGCCGCTACACCATTGACAATACTACCCAGCTGCTTGCTTCGAGTTTCCCCGGTTATCCGTCGGCGGCGGTAAGCCGAGGACAGTTCCTCACGGTGGCGGAAAATCACATTTTTTCACCCACCCTGCTGAACACGGCTCGGTTCTCATACAGCCGTAGCAATCTCATTACTGGCATACGCTCGTATGTTAGCGGACCGGGTTACTCGTTTATTGCAGGTGAACCGATGGGCACCGTAAATGTCGGCGGCCTCAGTGGCCTCACGGCAGGTGGCCTCTTTTCAGGTACGTCCCAAGGTTTGCAGAACGTCTTCTCGTACAGTGACGACGCATTCTATACGCGGGGCAAGCACTCCTTGACGTTCGGCGGTCTGATCAACCATTACAACGTCTTTGCAGAGAATGGCATATACATCACCGGGGCAATGACATTCGCAAGTTTGGCCACTTTTCTCCCGGGGAACTTGTCTAGCTGGACGGCAATTGAGCCGCCCGCCATCAATTCAAAGACTGTGCGCTACGACACGCTGGGGTTTTACGTGCAGGACGACTACCACGCAACATCGCGGCTCACGTTCAATCTTGGGCTGCGGTATGAATTTAATACGAATGTCGAGGGCGCCAACACGGCGGCCATCCGGAATATATACACGGACGTGGAGCCGACGCTGGGCCTCATGATGACCGATCCCTCCTACCTCAATTTTAGCCCGCGGATCGGATTGGCTTGGGACGTAAGGGGAAATGGCAAGACGTCCGTGCGAGCTGGTTTCGGCGAGTACTACGACATCGCTGGGTGGGTCGGCATTATGCACCAGACGTTCAGAGAGGCGCCTTTCGAAAACCAGTTCACCGTCAATAGCCCTGCCTCGTTTACGCTACCGCTAACTTTCCCCCCACCAGGAGCTCTTTCGACTAGATCAGCCTCTCCTTATACCTACAACATGAAACAGTCGAAGATGTTGCAATATAACCTCACATTGCAAGAGAAGTTACCCTTCCAGATGGCCTTAACCCTGGGTTATGTCGGCTCTCGCGGGCTCGATTTAATGAGCTTCATCGAGGGGAACCCGGTAATTCCACAAGGTGTTCCGGGATTTACGTCGGGAGGGCTCGAAACCTGCCTGCCTCGTCCGGCCGGTTACACTCCGCTGAATATCGCTCAACAAAATTACGTCGATGGCACCGCAAATACTTGCTTCCTAGGTACGGAATCCCGCAGGAATCCCAATTGGGGCACCTTCGATTCTTTGATCGGAGCCTTCGGAGATTCTTGGTACAACGGTCTCGAAATCGGACTAGAAAAGCGTCTGACGCGCGGATTGCAGTTTCAAACCAACTTTACGTGGTCGAAGCTTCTGGATACTGACCAGGGGCAGTCACAAAGTGACGTTACCGGTGCGGGTCAATACCAGGTTCAGGATCCCCTCCATCCTTATCTAGACAGAGGGCCCGCAACGTTCAACCTACCGTTCGCGTCGCGGACCAATTTGCTCTACAACTTTCCCCAAATCCGCTCGAATTCATTCGCTGAAAAATTGCTAAACGGATGGTGGATGAGCACAATTTTGTCGTTCCAGAGCGGTTATCCATTTTCGCTCAGCTATTCCTCGAGCCGGTCGAGATCATTTAACGGTGGCAATGTTGGCGGGCTTGATCGTCCCGATGTGGTGGCGGGCCGGAACAACGGCAACATCACCCACGGCACAACCGCAGGTTGCCTGGGGGTACCAGCCGGTGAACAGCTAGGAACTCCGCAGCTCTATTACGACCCATGTGCGTTTACCATCCAGCCCTCTGGATTCTTGGGGAATGAGGGCCGCGATTCGCTGATAGGTCCCGATTTCCAGGACGTGGACCTTTCTCTAGTCAAAGATACCAAGGTTGGATTCCTTGGCGAATCCGGCTCGTTGGAGTTTCGCGCGGAAGTCTTCAACCTTCTAAATCGCGTCAACTTCTACAACCCGAGTCTAAGTATTTTCGCGGGCACTGGGCCGGCCACGGGTGATGTGGAACCTCCACTTTCCACGGCCGGGAAAATTACCGAGGCTTTTCCGTCGCGGCAGATTCAACTGGCGCTAAAGGTGATTTTCTAGAAGTCGGCTGCAGAGCGGAGGAAAATTTCAGCTCGTAAGGAGGCGCGTCAGGTCCGGCCCTGACGCGCTTGCACGGCGACGATTCGCTTGTCGGCGAGAACGAAGTTCAGGACAGTCCGCCGGCAGGGGCGCCGACCCGAGATATGAGAGGGCGTGTGGCTCTTCTCGTCGTATCTCGGGCACGGTTTGTCTGTGGCATGTGTGGTCTGCCGAACGGCGACATCGCTCATGGTATGAAACGGATTCTACGAAGGCCGGGATCCGTGGGTCACGAGTTCCTCGCCTCTCGGCTTGAGTAGCCTGGCATCTGTCTGGCTACGCTGCCCGGCTGGAACGCGGGCCGTGATTGGGCTCTGCGCGGAGGTCAATCTACCCTCCAGCGCCCAGCGAGGCTGCTCCGTCGCATGATCTCGATTTCGGAGCACCGACGTCGAAGGTGCGACTATTTTCAACGCTAAGTCAACGCCCGCCCCCGGGGACGATGAGCTTCTAAGAGGGGATCCGTCAGCGGTAGTTGCCGGGTTTGCCGGCTGGCTCCTCGATGCCTTCGATTTTTTCCTGGTTACCTTCTGCCTGACGGCGATCGCCAAGGATTTCCATAAAACCGATGCGGAAATCGCTCTCGTCATTACGATGACGCTTGCATTCCGGCCCATAGGCGGATTCGTCTTCGGGATGCTTGCGGACCGGTATGGCAGGCGCGTGCCGTTGATGATTAATATTGCGGTTTTTGCAGTAGCGGAGATACTCACCGGCCTGGCACCCAATTTCAAGGTTCTTCTGATTGTCCGCGGTCTCTTCGGTGTCGTCATGGGTGGGAACTGGGGTGTAGGGGCATCGCTGGCAATGGAGGGAGCGCCGGTTGTCAGGCGCGGGGTGCTTTCTGGATTGCTTCAGGAAGGGTATGCCGCAGGCAATGTGCTAGCTGCCGTTTGTTATTTTTTCCTCTTCGGTCGCGTGGGCTGGCGGCCGCTTTTCTTCGTCGGAAGTTTACCCGCACTGCTTTTACTGCTGTTCATACACTTCCGCGTGAAGGAATCTTTGGTGTGGCAGAAGCGGCTGAAAAAGGAGCAATCATGGATGGAGCAAGGCCGCGAAATCTTCTCGCACTGGAAACTCTTCCTCTATCTGCTCGTTTTCATGACCATGATGCTGTTTGCATCACATGGAACACAGGACATGTATCCCACATTTCTTCAACGGCAGTGGCATTTTGCCCCAGCGCGGCGGTCGGCAATAACAGCTCTTTCCGGAATCGGAGCGATCATCGGAGGCGTCGTCTTTGGCTATCTATCGGACAAGTGGGGTCGGCGCCGGGCAATCGTCACCGCATTCATGCTAGGTGCCGTAATCATCCCGGTCTGGGCGTATGCTCCAAACCAGCTCTGGCTCATTATAGGAGCCTTTGCGATGCAGTTCATGGTTCAGGGGGCGTGGGGGGTCGTGCCTGCCCACTTAGCGGAGCTCTCTCCAGATTCCGTGCGGGCCTTGCTTCCTGGATTTGCCTATCAAAGCGCCGGGGTGATCGCTGGTTCAGTGGTGTTTCTTGAGGCCGCATACGGCGAGAAAACCAGTTATGCAACAGCCATGGCATTGACCGCGATCAGCGTATTTATTCTGGCGTCCGTTATTGCTGCTCTCGGACAGGAGCGACGTGGATTGGCTCTATTGACGTCAGTACCGGGACATGACCGATCTGCCACAAGCGATACAGACTGAAACGAAGGTCGCGATGCTGGATGGTAAGGCTCGGACCCGTTTTATCGATGTGAAACTATTGTTAGGTGGCGGGTTTGCCTCTTACCTTGCAGTGAAGCCGACCAATTCCTTCGCTGTAACTGGTAACACACCAGTTTCTCACGTGGGTCTGCTTTCGGACTTCAACCAATTATGCTACACGTCGCCCTTTAATCATGTGTGTGGTTGTCGGACTCATGGATAAAGCTCAAGCTGGGACTAATACCACCAAGTAGGAGACGTAGGGATGCCCGATTGGCCAATGCTCCGACTCATATCCCTCTGCCATTAGGAGTAGTCTCATTGTGGCAGAAGCAGCTTTGCATGGTCGATCCGGGACGCAGTTGCGATTGATGGCAAAATCGATAATTTGGGGGGGGCATGATAGGGACGAGGAATAAGGCTAATCCGGAAAAGGTCAGTCTTTGTCGGCGAGATGTGATGAAGTTGGGTATCGGCGCTGGTGCGAGCTTGGCAGTTGGTGAATTGCTGAACGCCCGGAACGCACTTGGTCAAACTTCCACCCCCTATGTCGAGGGCCCTCCACCGGCTCGCCGCGCCGGTTATCCGAATGGGGCTGGTCCGCAGCAGGCATGGACCAGGCGCGACGATGAGGCTCGTGTGTCCGAAGCAGGCTACAAGAATGAGGCGAATCGGTCCTCGGGAAACGGGCCGATGGACGGCATTACGCGCCAGATCGTTGCCTACGCGAGCTCATTTTCTGAATCGAAACTCACGAATCCGATTCTTGAGTCGCTCGGCGACGTCATGGTCGACACTATCGGCGCCCTCATAGCAGGCTTCGAATCCGAACCAGCCCGAATCTCGGCTCGAGTCGCCAAGCAGTCTCAGAGTCAACTCAAGAGCACCGTGTATGGATACGGTGTGACAACTACACCAGAGTTGGCGGCCTTTGCAAACTGCAGCATGTTGCGCCACAACGACTTCAATGACAACGGCTGGGTCCATGGACATGGTCACTTCAGCGACGTGATTGGGGGGGTGCTTGCGATGGGAGAAGCCCTGCATTCAAGCGGGCCGCAGGTTCTCGCGGCTGTGACTTTGGCATTGGAGCTGGAAGGGGCGATTACTAAAGACGCTGCCAGCAGCTTTGGCCGTGGCTGGGACACGATATGTGTGGGGCCGGCGGTGGCTGTGGCAGCGGGAAAGCTTCTGGGCCTCAATGAGGACCAATTAGCCAACGCGCTTTCGCTCTCACTCGTACCGCATCTTCCGATGGGCTGCGCCCACTCCGACGGTCCACTATCGATGTGGAAGGCTTGTCATAACGCGGAAGCTTGCCGCTCGGCCATTTTTTCGGCCCTGATTGCGCGGGAAGGATTTACTGGGCCGTGCGCTCCATTCGAAGGCGTAAAGGGCTTATGGGACTGCGTTACTGGACCATTTAAACTAACTCTGCCCGCAGGCGATGACGGGCTGATGGTTGCGCAAGGAATTGTTTACAAGAGGTTCCCGGCCGAAGGAGGCATTCAGACGACTCTCCAGTCTCTGATTCCACAAGTCAGGACATGGACAACAGCTGACGAGATTGAGTCAATTCAACTGGAGGTAGGGAGCTTCGGTGAAATTTGCGATGAACCAAAGTGGGATCCCCGGAACGAGGAAACGGCCGATCACAGTTTTCCCTACGTAATCGCCCGTTCACTTCTGGACGGGCACCTATTTTTGGATGCGTATACGCATGAAAAAATCATGGATCCCGTCGCAAGGGATCTGATGGCAAAAATCACGATTTGGGAAAATTCAGATATCCGACCGGGACCGCGGCTTACTGTGCGAAAGAAATCGGGCGAAGTATTGACGAAGGAAGCCACGCAAGACTATCAACTCGAGGAACGCATGTCGCGCGACGAAATCGTTGAAAAATTCAACCGCATTTGTGCATACAAGTCTGTGACGAACGAGCAAAGGGACCGCATTCGCACCGCGTGGTCGAATCTCGAATCCGTAAAAGACATCTCGCAGGCAGTGCAAACTGTCGCGACATTTGGCGAGCCAAAGCCCCTATGAAAACCAATCTTGCTAGGTTGAGGCATGTAAAGCTTGCAAGGATGTGGAGGCGGTCTTTCGGGGCGAGTGTCGCGATGTTGTCGATAACAATGCTTGCCACGATTGGCGTTTATACATCAAGAGCAGCACCCTCGCGTTCAACATCAACATTGGAAGTGCCTAAGTTTCAGGTGGATCCATCTTGGCCGACAATTCCTGATGGTTGGACGCTGGGTCAGGTTTCTAGCGTTGCGAGCGATGCACAGAACGATATTTGGATTTTGCAGCGCCCGCGAACCGTGAAACCTGGAACAAAAACCGGCCCGCCCGTAATGGAGTTCAATCAAGAAGGTAAGTACATGCAAGGTTGGGGTGGCCCAGGTAGCGGCTATGACTGGCCTGAAATCGAACACGGTATTTATATCGACTATAAAGGGTTCGTTTGGATCAGCGGTAGCGGGAACGAAGACCAAGTCCTAAAGTTTACGAAGGATGGCAAGTTTGTGATGCAAATCGGTCATGGTGGCCATGCGAAAACGAATAGCAATACGGAGGATTTCTGGAAGCCGGCGGACGTGTTTGTTTATTCAAAGACGAATGAGCTGTTTGTCGCGGATGGATATTGCAACAAGCGCGTGATCGTTTTCGATGCAGATACGGGGAAATTCAAGCGGATGTGGGGTGCATTCGGCAACGTACCAAGCGATACCCCGCCTGCTCCAACCTGTGGTGGACAGTCTGGAGGTCGTCGTGGCCCGGATCTGAATCGCACTCTCGCCACGGAATTCGATCCTAAGGATCCGGGTTCTCCGCAATTTATCACCGTGCATGGGATTAAGGTTTCGCGTGATGGGTTAGTGTATGTTGCTGATCGCGGTGGGAAACGAGTCCAAATATTCACCGCTGACGGCAAATATCTGTCGCAAATCTGGATCGACCGATGGTGCGAGACGACTGGCGATGGATGTGGTAATGGCCAAACCACTGCCAGCGTAGCCTTCTCTGCCGATCCGGAGCAGCGATTCCTTTATGTTGCCAGTAGAAGCCCGGCGCGAGTCTGGGTATTCGATCGACAGACTCTTCGGCCCCTGGAGTCGTTTGGAAGGCCCGGTATTGGTCCCGGAGAATTTGACGTGCTTCACGAAATGACCACCGATGGGATGGGTAACCTTTACACCACCGAGGTCGAAGATGGTCGGCGGGTGCAGAAATTTGTGTTCAAAGGAATCGTTGCGGCCACGGTCGCACCGGGCCCAATACCCGTAATCGCAAAATAAGGGTGGCTAGCTAGGAGGTTCATCATGAAATTGAATAGACGAAAACTACTTTCGATACTGGGCATGTCTCCGGCGCTTTTGGTTGGTTCCCGGGCAGAAGCAGATCCAAGCAAGCGCAAGAAAGACAAGAGTGCGAGCATCTCAGGAGACGAGCCGAAATTAACAGCTCTCACGCCCAAGGGCACGCCGCCGCCGGTGAATCGTTTCTCGATGGCGCCCAGCCTGAGCACGATTGACGGC